>NZ_CP044535.1:600000-902176 GCF_008931845.1 Borrelia maritima | reverse complement strand
CTATTATTTAGTATAAAATATAGAACAAACTTACCTAGTAATAAAGTTGCGCTTCTATTACATGCATGCATTATTTTATGTCATAAAAGTGTACTACTATAACTTTTATGCTATCATTAATAATATTATTTAAAATATTGAAACTTTTTCCCTAATTGAACTGGAATTAAAATATAATTTGCAGCATTCAAAGCATTCCTGAAAAGAAAATTTTGGCTGGAAGAAGTATCTAAAAAAAACATAATCAAAATTATAATCTCCTATATAAAAGGATTGGACAAAAAAATACTATTAATTGACTTAGATCCTTAAAATTCTTTAACTTCTTATTTTAATAAGTATGTTTCTGATGTTGAAAAATACAATGTTTATAATATGTTAAAGAAAGATTTTCATTTTAAAAAATACTTAAATAAAATTAATGACCATATATATAATTCCTTCTCATCCCATGTAAGAAAAATTCAATTTATAAGGTACAACAAAAGAAAATTTATTAAAATATTATTTAAATGTTTTGATAAATAAGAAAAAAGTATTGAAAGTGTGAGATGTAATACAAACAAACTTACTTTTCTAAATACAATCCTATCAGAATTAGTTAAAAATGCTATAACGCTTGAAATTACCTAGCAAGTTTTATTATTTTAAAATTTTTAAAAATTCAAATCCTAACTATATCTTAGCTCTAAATCAATACGGGTTATTTAAAACTTTAAATAAAGATTATATAGAGAATATACTTACTATTTTAAATTCAAAACATAGAGAAAAAAGAATATCTATTAAAGGTGACAAGCTAAATATAAAAATATGAAACAAAAAAATTTTTTGCACGGAAACTTATTCAAAAAATAACATAGTTAAACAAATACGTTAAAACATTCTTAAATGTTAAGATTATATATTTAGTATTTACTATTTCCCCCAAATATAAAATAATAAATATTATTACATTACCACATCTCGTTGAAACTTCCCTAACCTAAAAAGAATTTAGAGAAATAAAACACTAAATTTTAAGACTATTTTTTGCAAATCCTACCAATAAATAAAAATTTTGTTTCAATCAAATACTTATTTTAAAAATTAGCTTTCGCTATTTAAAATCTTAAAGATTTAATAAGTTCAAAGTTAAAATTAAAAAATCCAATAAATATTAGCTATAATAACTAAAATAGAAATAAAAAACTCAATAATAAATAATGGTAAAACAAACCTAAACCATGTACCATAACCTAATTTAGATATCCCTAATACAGCCATTATAACTCCGCTTGTAGGTGTTATTAAATTAATAAGTCCGGATGAAGTTTGCATAGCAATAACAACCGAAGATCTTGGCATTGATAAAAAATCAGCGAGTGGAGCCATTATTGGCATAGTTAAACTAGCGTGACCTGATGAAGATGGAACAACAAATCCTATAAATACTTGAATAATTTCATTCAAAATAATAAAAAGGGGTCTGGGAAGATTATATAAAAAATTAGTAGCAGCATTTAATATAGTGGCAGTAATCAAACCATCATCGCATACTATCATAACACCTCTAGCAAGCCCAATAACAAGAGCTGCTGTTATTAGACTTTCAGATCCTTGCACAAATGCATCCCACATTTCAGATTCACCCAATCTACAAATAAAAGCTGCTATAATAGCAAATCCAAGATATAACATTGTCATTTCCTGCATCCACCAACCAAGCTTAACAATACTAAATATCAAAAATATTATCATGAACCCAAATAAAAGCAAAACCAATTTATGAGCAAAAGTAAACTCAATACCATTTTGAGCACCATCTCTGGTAGAAATATTGTTCTTTTTAACAAAATACTCATAATGCTCATCTTTTTGAGAATAAACAAGCGATTTTCTAGGATCCTTTTTGATTTTAGATGCATAAACACAAACATAAACTATCGCAACTAGTACCGATATAACATAAAGAACAACTCTAAAATAAAATCCATCCTGCAAACTAATAGAAGCTATTGCAGATGCAATTCCTGTAGCAAATGGATTTACAGTAGAAGCCATAGTGCCTACTCCAGCTCCCAAAGCAATAATAGACGCTCCAACAAGGCTATCATAACCTAAAGCCACTATCAAAGGAATCATAACAAAATAAAAAGGAAGGGTCTCTTCACTCATTCCAGTTACAGTTCCGCCGATTGAAAAAATAAACATTAATAAAGGAATAAGCAACCTATCTTTATGTCCCAATTTCTTAATTAAAGAATAAATTCCTGCATCTATTGCCCCTGTTTTCATAATAATTCCATAGGCACCTCCAACAATTAAAACAAAAACAATAACTTCGACTGCATGCTCCATACCTTTTGACATCGCAGTTAAAATAGTCATAATAGGATGCAAAAATCCTCTAGGCTCTCGATCTACATAATGATAAGTTCCAGCAACAACTATCTCTCTTTTAGGCCCATCACCTATTTGCCTAAATTCTTTATCAAACTCACCGGCGGGAATCACATATGTTAATATGGTAACAAAAACAATTAAAGAAAATATTATCGTAAAACTACTTGGCATTTTTATCATAAAATTCCTTCCAAATTTCAAATAATTAATTTAATATAAATAAAATCTTTATCCCAAAGTCGATACCATAATAGCTTTAACGGTATGAACTCTATTTTCAGCCTCATCAAAAACAACTGAATTTTTACTTTCAAAAACTTCTTCTGTAACTTCAATTCCATTAAGTCCATATTTATTAAAAATATCCTTACCAATCACAGTATTTAAATCATGAAAAGCAGGTAAACAATGCATAAATATTGCATCATCCTTTGCCATGCACATCATCTCTTTATTGACCTGATAAGACTTTAGAAGATTTATCCTATCTTCCCAATTACTCTCACCCATACCCATAGATACCCACACATCCGTATACACAACATCAGCGCATTTAACGGCCTCTTCTTTAGAATCTGTAATTGTAATTTTACCACCACTCTCTAAAGCTAAAGACCTAGCCTTAAGCTCCAAATTGGGATCTGGGAAAAGCTCTTTGGGAGCAAAAATTCTAAAATCAAGCCCCATAATAGCACAACCTTTCAATAAAGAATTGGCAACATTACATCTGCCATCACCACAAAATACTATTTTAATCCCTTGTAAACTTCCCTTATGCTCTTTTATTGTCATTAAATCAGCCAGTATTTGGGTTGGATGAGAAACATCTGTCAGGCCATTATAAACAGGAACATTAGAATAATTTGCTAAACATTCAACGGTCTGCTGAGAAAATCCTCTAAACCCAATCGCATCATACATGCGTCCTAAAACTCTCGCAGTATCTTTCATAGACTCCTTTATACCTATTTGGTTGCCTTTAGATCCCAAATAAGTGATATTTGATCCTTGATCATAAGCTGCAATCTCAAAAGCACACCGAGTCCTTGTTGAATCTTTCTCGAAAATTATAACAATATTCTTTCCTTTAAGCTTCTGCACTTCAATTCCTGAATATTTTGACTTTTTTAAATCGATCGATAAATCAAGTAGATATTCAATATCTTTGCTTGTAAAATCTAAAAGATTTAAAAAGCTCCTATTTCTTAAATTATACATCAACCCTCCAACCTTACAATGAGTTTTTAAAAACCCATTTGGCTAACTAGACTTTTACTAAACTTGAATATTAAATATCCTCTCTTACTAAAGGCATAGACATGCATCTTGGACCACCTCGACCTCTTGAAAGCTCACTAGATGGAATTCTATGAACTTTAATACCATTTTCTTCAAATAATCTATTAGTCACGTGATTCCTAGAATAAGCAACTACTTCTCCCGGAGCTATGGTCAAAATATTAGCACCATCATTCCATTGTTCTCTTGCTCCATGTATTAAGTCTCCACCCGCACATTTTATTATGTCAATCTTCCTGCCAAGATAAAAACTCAAAACATCTCTAAGTTTTGCTTTTTCTTTTTTAATATTAACCTTGCCAGAGCCTGAATTATAAGTTAAAACATAAATTGAGAAATACATATCATCACTCGTAAAACTTGTAAAAAGGCTATAATCAATTTGAGTAAAAACTGTATCTAAATGCATATAAGCCCTATTTTTTGGAATTTTAAAAGCCAAAATTGTGTTAAATGAAGTCTTATTTTTAAAAAGACTAACGGCTAATTTTTCTACAGAGTTAGCTTCTGTTCTTTCAGAAATTCCAATAACCAAAAGATCTTTGTTTAAAACAAACTCATCTCCACCTTCCAAAGAAGTCTCTTCCCATCTATTAAACCAAATTGGAACATTTTCTTTGTAAATGGGATGATATTTGAAAATATACTCTGCAAATACTGTTTCTCTACGTCTAACCTTAGTATGCATTTTATTTATTGTAATTCCATTCCCAATACTAGCAAAAGGATCCCTGGTAAATAAAACATTAGGCATAGGATCAATAATAAAAAGATTTTCACCATTAACTAAATCATCAAGAGAAGATGCATAATTTTCAAACTCCTCTCTTGTAACGCCCGAAATCATTTTAGAGACCATATTCTCAATAGGTAAATTAGAAAAATAATCTTTTAAAATATTAACTGTGCTATCTGTTTTTATTTCTGCTTCCAGAATAAATTGAGATATAAATTTATTTTTGATCGCCACAGAAGAAGCAAGAACCTCGCTAACAAGATCCTCAAGGTACTCAATTTCAATTGAATTATTTTTTAAAGTATTTACAAAAAATTCATGCTCTTCTCTTGCAACTTTAAGATAGGGAATATCATCAAATAAAAACTTTTTCATAATAAAGGGTGTAAGATTTTCTAATTCTTCTCCTGGCCTATGAAGCAAAACCTTTTTTAAACGACCTATTTCTGAAAATATATTTATTGGATTTAAATATCCTTCCATCAATTGCCCCTTTATAAAAATTGCCTTATTTATATTTTAATATTATAGTTTATATTAAAAAATATCAACTATTTTTTAAATTTTTTAAAAAAATATAGGCGTAGAAAGCAGAAATCTTACTAATAACAAAAAAAGAAATTCTTAAATAAAGAAAAATTTAATTGAAAACATCAGCAACAATTATGCTAAAATACTAACATGAAGAAAATTCATAGATCAATATTAATGTTCTCTATTCAAATTTTGCTATTTTCTTGTGCCTTAGTTGCAGAAGATACTAAATCAAAAAATCTAAGCACATCAGACATTATATTGACACAAAACACACCATTAGAAAGCTCTTTAATGAAAAATCCTTCTGGTGTAGAATATCGAATAGCAATATCCAATATCCAAGAAATTTTAAACAATAATAATTCTTTTTTAATAAAAAAAACAGCAGCCAAAATCAAAATAAGCCCACAAAAACTAGAAGAAATAAAAAACTATTTAAATGCTTATAAAAACTATTTAAACAATGAAAAAGAATGGATAAAGTTTATAGATCAAAGTAGCGTCAATGGCAATCTAATAATTAAAATTGATACTGCTTTTGAAAAAAAAACATATTCTAATCATGCGAATTCAGATAATAAAAATTTAACAGAACTAATAGAATTACAAATGCACCTGGAAAAAGAAATTTTAAACTTAATTGAGCAAACATTTCATGACAAAAATTTAGGCTACATACAATTAAATCATATTAATTCATTTTTTCCTCAAAAAAATATAAACTCAATAACAAAAGAAATAATAGATGGAGAAGAATATGTTGCACCTCACATAATAGCAAATCAATTATTAAAAATAAAAAATAAAAAATATTTTGAACAATTCATGAACTCTTTAAAGATTGAGAACAGCACAATAAAAACAATAATTGAAAAACAAAAAATTTCAGATCTTCATAATGAATTGTATTATTCAAAACAACCGACCCCTAAAAGAAGGAAAAGGTCAACCACTGAATCCGATAATAGTAATCAGCATGATATAATACCAAAAATAATAGACCCAAATACAGGCATTGAAATAACCCCTAAAAATTTAAGATCTCTTTTATCAAATGGCGATATAATACTAATTAAACCAAAAATAGACTGGACAGAATTTTTTTATTTTTGGCAACATGTAGGAATATTTGATGAAGAAAAATACGAAGCTACCAAAAAAATCGCATTCAATGGGAATGACAGTTTTGATATAAAATCAATAATTACAAGCAATCAAATCAAATTTGATACAGCATCTACTCAAGGCTCAGGGTATGAAAAACTCTCAACATATGTACAATCAAGAATATTAAAAATATTTTCGCCAATAACAGATACAAGAACAATTCAAAAAGCTATTAATTTTGGAAGAAGTAGATATATTGACAATAACTTTGGATATATGATTCCATTAATATCATCTAATTTATGGACAGATTCATTTGATCTTGAAGAAATTCACAACAAAACCTATTGTTCTCTAATGGTTGACAGAATATATAAAATAGCAGGACTTAATGTATCAAGAAATTACGAAATTTCAGGAATAATTACTCCTGGAGAAATAAATGCAGCCGCTTACAATTTTTATATGTCTTATACGATTACAGGAATATTCCCAAGCGTGCTTCCAAAAAGGCTTATTAAACCAAGCTTAAAAGAAAAATTCATTGGTTATAACAAAGAAATAGTAGATACAGTGGAATTAAAAAAATCAAAAGAAGAAATTTTTGGAAGAGCTTGCAATATAATAAATCTTTGGTGCTCAGGAAGTTAATACTATTTACTATATGGACAAATATTATGCATGCATTTTGATTAACAGTAATGAAAAAATTATTTTCAAATCCTGGGAAGAATGCAAAACTGCTATTAAAGGGAAAAATAATAAAATAAAAAGTTTTAGAACAATAGAACAAGCTCAAAATTGGTTATTCGACAACGTAGATAAAATTTATCATCATCCAATTGGAATATATTTTGATTCTGGAACAGGGAGAGGAAAGGGTGTAGAGATTAGAGTTGTAAACGAAAAAGGAATTTCGATATTAGATAAAATCCTAGATAAATCCTTGATTAATGAATATGGAAATCATTATGTCAAAAATTTTCAAGGAATCAGCAATAATTTTGGAGAATTACTTGCCCTATACACAGCACTCAAAATAGCATTAAAAGAAAATGTAACAGATATATTTGGTGACAGCAAATTAATAATTGACTATTGGTCAAAAGGAATCTATAATAGCAAAAAATTAAAACAAATTACTATTAATTTAATCAAAAAAACAGCTGAATTAAGGAAAAAATTTGAAGAACAAGGTGGAAAAATTTCTTTTATTCCAGGAAATGAAAACATTGCAGATCTTGGTTTTCACAAAGCTAAATAAAAATATTGTTAAAAATTGCACAAAAACAATGTTAGTGATTTCAATGGCTTATTTTTATTGTTGTGCAACAATAAAAATAAGCCCTGATTATGAAACTGATTTTAAAGTTTTAGAATCTCCCTCTAAATACATTAAAATAAATGTAATTAAGGCAGCAAAAGAATATATTTATATTCAAATTACGAACAATAGTTTAGACATAGTAAAAATAAATTGGCAAAACACTAGTCTTAATAATGATAAAATTGTTTTAAAAAAAGAAGATCTTACAATAAACAATGAAATAAAGTACAAGAATAAATACAGAGAGTTTTTTATTGGGCCTAAAACTTCATTTAAATTTAAAGCATATCCACTAAAAATTTTATCTAAAAACAAAAATAGCGATACTCTAACATCAACTATTAAATATCCATCTATTTTCAAACTCAACATAACAAAAGCAGGAATTGAAGCAAAAAAAACAATAAATGTGTTAATAAAAAGAACTATTAAAATCAATATTACTAATAAATAAAAACTATTATTATTTTTTTGTTTTTCTGTTAATTAGAAGCTCGTAGTTTGTATCTTTATTATTTTCAAATGATGCTTTTACAGGAGCAAAAAAATTCCAAGAAATATAAATTGTAAAATTATTTCTCCAGACAGGAGAATAAATACCGTCAGATCCTTTTAGCAAATCTGGTTCTAAATTATATTCACCAATAAACTTCCAATCATAAAAATTAAATTTGAAACCTGATGAAAACTTTTTAATCTTAAAAAGTGAATTTTTTCTGTCTTGAGTATTAAAGAAATTGAAAGATTTTAACAAATCATCAAAGATGTTGACAGTCTCAAGGCCAAGTTGATCCATATACCCTTTAAAGTATCTAAAAGTCTTAGTATTGATAGAAAAAGTAGAAAAGTAAATTTCTAAAAATTCTGTATACTTAAATTTAAAAGTTAGTGAAGAGTGGAGCTCATTATCCGTAAATTTCTGTAAATTTATTTTCCAGCCAACATCTACCCCTAAAGTAAGAGAAAGTTTCTTGTCAAACAAGCTTAAAACATACAAATCCTTCTTGTAACTAGAATTTAAAGAATATGGAACAAGCTTAGTTGAATCTCCAACCTTATAAAAATCTCCTTTTAAAGGATCATAATTATATTCAAAGTCATCTTTCATAGCAAACAAAAACTGAAAATCAACAACGTTGAGCTTAAACGAAAGTTCAGAGACTCTATTTATTAAAGGATTATAAGCAACTAAAAAACTAAATTTAAAATAATTTAAATATTTTGGCTCAATTTTATAATACAAAGCAGGAGACATTTCTAAATTTTTATAAGGCGATGAAGGTCTTTGGGGCTCCAAAGGATTCACTAAAGATTGATCAACAAAAATTCCGGAATTTTTAACATCTTCTTTAAATTTCTTATAATATTTAATTCCAATTCCAGCTTCTTGCAATAAATAAGGAAAATCTAAAGAAAATTTAAGATCAGAAGATGCCTTAATATCTTCAAAGCTATTTTTTAATTCCCCTGAAAGCTCAGCACTAAAATGATTATAATCATAAATTAAAGAAGCTGTTAAGCTTTGATAAAAAGTTTCCGGATCAGATAAAAAAATACTGCTATTCTTATCAACTAAAGATTTTACATCTGAATCATATTTTCTATTAAATGAATACAAAGTAGACTTATTCTCAAACTTTAAAGTACTTCTAGAAAATAAAGGGTATCTAATAAACGGAAGCAAATTTAAATTTATTTGATTAATAATAGAGTGTTCACTTTTTTTATCTTTATCTTCAACTTCAAAATCTTTATTTGAGGGATTATACTCAATAGTATTAAGATATAATAAATTTTCAAAAGTAATTAAACGATTGTAAAAATCAGCATGAATTTTTATATCCATTTTATTTTTTATATCAAATAAATAATTTTTTATTTCATAATTAAAATCTTTTGGGCTTGTAATGCCATAATTATTAAAAAAAACATTATTTCTCAAATAAGGATTAATACCAAACCTAATAAAAAAAGAATCAAATTGATCAATGTTATTTAAAATAATTGGTTCTGGAGAAATATGTAAATTTTTATTTAAATCTTTTATTTCTTCAGACTTTTCTCCCTTCATGCTCTTTTTATCTTTGTCTTTAGCTTCTAGATTTTTAACTTCTGGGCTTATTATTATTTCTTTAGCATCGGCTGAAAATGTCCATTGATTATTGTAAAGGTCTTTTTGAAAATTTAAATCAATATATGGAGCATAAATTCTCTCTAAATAAAACCATTTTCTTGTAGGATCATTAGTCTCTTTTGGTTTCTCCAAAGGAGATTTAACGTAAAGATTCTCATAACCCGACAATTTGAAATTTAAGCCCAAATTATTTAATTTGTAATCTAAAATTGAATTATCATTAAATGTTCGTTTATAAAAAGAAGACAAATTCCAATCAAAAGTGCTAATACTAGTTTGCTCTTTAACTGAATCTTTATCTAAATTTAAAAGAGAAAAAAATGTAGCGCTCTCTATTCTATCTCTAAAATCAATATTGACATATGGATCAGAATAGTGCTCTAAAACAACTGAAAAAAGTGCGTCACTTAAAAGAAATTCTGTTTTAAATTTAAGCAAGTATCTAAAAGGAACTTCAAACCCAAATATATCTCCTTTATTAAAATTAGAAAAACTAAAAAGGGATTGTTTTAAATTTCTGTTGTCAAAAGGATAATATCCTCCATCGTAACTATAAATATTCCTAGTAAAACCTAATCCAAAATTTCCTTCCAGAGTTTTAAAATGCCCCAAAGTATTGCCCAAATCAAAATCAATTCCAGAATAAAATCCTAGATTAGAATAAATATCAAAAATCAATTTAACATAATCTTTACTAGTATTATGTGCTAAATTTTCTGCAAAAAAATAAGTTAAATATCCATTTCTTATATAAGGTTTTTTACCTGAATTATAAACAGAATTGAAATCAAAATCCAAAAAAGAAGAATCTTCGCTTGAAGATTTATTACCAAAAAGATAAATAGTATTAAAAGCAGAAAAACCTTTTCGTGGATTTAGGCCTAAAGATGGATTAAAAAATAAACTGTCTCCCGGTCTGAAAAAAAAGGGAATATAAAATACTGGAACTCTTCCCATGTAAAATATGGCATTTAAAAACCCAAAATCTCCTGAAGGCAACACCCATATTTTAGCAGCCTTGATCGAATAGTAAGGATCTGGAATTTTACTAGTTGTTGCAAAGGATTGTTCCAAAATGGTAACATCATTATCCATCTTTTTTAAAACCTTCCCCCCAAATGAAAGAATATGATCTATTTTATTTTTTTGCATTTTTTTTTGAAGAATACCATCTTTTAACAGAAAATTTTGAGAATCAAAATCAACAAAAAATTCATTACCATAAAAATAAAGCTTTTCATTATTATCCATATCAAGAATGTATTCAACATTCCCAATAGAATAAAGTTTTTTAGAATTCTTGTTAAGGACTATTCTGTCACCCTTAATATTATGCTTCTTATTCTCTTTAATATCTTCAACTAAGATAGTAACTCTTCCTTCAAAAATAATGCTCTCATCCTTAGTAACCCCATAAGTGAAATTTTCAAGATTGTCAGTAGTTTCAATTATTATTTTATATCTACCAGATCCAGAAAGCCCTTTCCCTTTGACAAAAAGCTCAGGATCTATTCCAAACTTTTTTAAAAGTAATTCTCGTATTTTTGAAACATCAGTTTCTTTTAGGCCTTCTTTTAAGGCCCATTTTTTCAAATCTTCATCAGTTGAAAGCTCAAGTTCTCTTAAATAAGATTTTTGACTTAAAGTTAGTTTATCCCTTTTTTTAGAATTCTCATTATTTGCAGTCTGAGCAAAAATTGCATTAGAAAATGCTAAAAAAATTAAAAATATTACAAAAGATCTTTTAAAAACATTCCCGTATAGGAATTTTCGCATTTTGCAACCTCTTCAGGAACACCAGAAACAACGATATTCCCCCCCGCCAATCCACCATCAGGCCCCAAATCTATTATATAATCCGCCTGTTTAATTACATCTAAATTATGCTCTATGAGTACAACTGTATTACCATTAGAAACTAAACGCTGTAAAACCTCTAACAGCTTCTTTATATCATCAAAATGTAATCCAGTTGTTGGTTCATCAATAATATAGAAGGTTTTACCCGTACTTTTTTTGCTTAGCTCAAAAGCCAACTTAATACGTTGAGCCTCACCTCCTGATAAAGTTGTTGCAGATTGTCCCAATTTAATGTATTCAAGCCCAACTTCAATTAAAAATTTTAAATAATGATTAATTTTGGGAACATTCTCAAAAAATTTACTAGCTTCACATATACTCATTTCTAAAACATCATGTATATTTTTCCCCTTGTACCTAACCTCTAAAGTTTCTTCATTAAATTTTTTACCCTTACACAAATCACAAGGAACAAAAACATCTGGTAAAAAATGCATTTGAATATTAAGATATCCATCTCCTTGACATTTCTCGCACCTCCCACCCTTAACATTAAAAGAAAATCTACCAGCTTTAAACCCCCTTGACTTTGCATCCGGAAGCTTAGCAAAAAGCTCTCTAATTTCTGTAAAAAATCCAACATAAGTTGCTGGGTTTGACCTTGAAGTTCTCCCTATTGGTTTTTGATTTATTTGAATAATTTTGTCAATTTTTTCATACCCAATAATATCTTTAAACCCATCACAATACTTTCCATCAAGCTTTAATCTACTATCAAGAGCTGGATACAACACTTCGTTAAGCAAAGTACTTTTTCCACTACCAGAAACGCCTGTTATTACGGTAAAAACTCTCAAAGGAATGCTTACATCTATATTTTTAAGATTATTTTTATTAGACCCTAAAAGCAAAATTTCTCCCTTATCTGTTTTCCTTCTAGAGCTTGGAATATCTATTTTAAACTTGCCACTCAAATATTGACCTGTCAAGCTATTTTGACTATTTAAAATATCAATTAATGTACCTTTTGCAACTATTTCACCACCAAGAATTCCAGCACCGGGACCCATATCAATAATATAGTCTGCGGTACGTAAAGTTTGCTCATCATGCTCAACAACAATTACCGTATTGCCAAGATTTTTAAGATTAACAAGAGTAGAAATTAATCTTTCATTATCTCTTTGATGAAGACCAATACTTGGCTCATCAAGAACATAAATAACACCCGAAAGCGCTGATCCTATTTGCGTAGCAAGCCTAATACGCTGAGCCTCCCCCCCAGAAAGACTGCCTGATATTCTATTTAAATACAAATAAGAAAGACCAACATCAATTAAAAATTTAAGCCTACTTTTAATTTCCTTTAAAATTTCTTTAGATATTTTTTCTTCCACCACATCAAGTTGTAAGTTTTCAAAAAACACATAAGAATCTAATACAGACAAATTGGTAAGATCTTGAATGTCTTTTCCATTGATTTTCACAGTTAAAGCTCCAGCGCTTAAACGCTTACCTTTGCATGAATTACAGATTTTTTTAGACATCAAATTTTCATAAAAAATTTTAGTGCTCTCTGATTCTGTTGCAAGATATCGTCTTTTTAGTAGGGGCAAAAGTCCTTCAAATTTTTTGGAATAATGGAATCCCCCATCTACTTCCTTTGCTTCCATTTCTTTAGACTGGTAAATAAAATCTATTTTTTCGTTTGAGCCGTATAAAATCTGCTTAAGCACTTTATCTGGGATGTCTTTTATTGGAGTTTTTAATTCAAAATTATAATGTTTGGCAAGTCCCTTAAAAATAGCTACAGACCAAGATGAACTTGTCTTAAACGTAAGAAAAGCATCATCATTAAAAGAAAGACTGGTATCAGGACAAATGCTCTCAAAATCAAACTCAAGTGTAACACCAAGCCCAGAACACTCGCTGCAAGCACCAAATGGACTATTAAATGAAAAAAGTCTGGGCTCTATAAGAGGGAGTGAAAATCCACACAAAGGACAACTATTGTGCTCTGTAAAAAGTTTATCTATTTTTTCCAAATCATTTTCAATCTCCACTCGTAAATACCCATTAGAAACAGCAAGAGAAGTTTCAATAGATTCTGCAAGCCTAATTCGAATATCATTACCAAGCTTGATTCTGTCAACTATAATTTCAATGGTATGTTTTTTATTTTTATGTAAATTTAAATTAAATGCATCTTCAATTAAATAATCTTCGGAATTTATTCTAACTCTATTAAAACCTTGATTTAATATTTTTTCTAAAACTTTTTTATGTGAGCCCTTAGAACCCCTTACAATTGGCGCAAAAAGCACAACTTTGGATCCTTCGGAATAACTTAAAATAGTATTAACTATTTTATCCAAAGATTGTTCTTCTATTAATCTGCCATCATTCGGACAGTACGCTTTACCTATTTTCGCAAATATTAGCCTATAATAATCATAAATCTCGGTAATTGTCCCAACAGTAGAACGGGGATTGTTGCTTATTGTTTTCTGCTCAATAGCTATGGAAGGGGAAAGTCCGTCTATATAATCAACATTGGGCTTTTTCATTACACCTAAAAACTGCCTTGCATAAGCTGAAACAGACTCCATATACCTTCTTTGTCCTTCTGCAAAAATAGTATCAAAAGCTAGAGAAGACTTACCAGAACCACTTTTGCCAGATATTACAACTAAACCATCTTTTGGAATATCAACATCAATATTTTTTAAGTTATGTTCCTTTGCTCCCCTGATGATAATTTTTTTATTCAAACTTTTTTCCAAGGATTACACCTCTCTTTTATTTATTGCGAGTCATACTAATTTTGCCACTAATCTCTTTTATTTTATCTCTTAAAACAATTGCATCTTCAAATCTTTCATCATTAACAGCTTCTTCTAGCTCAAATTTAAGCTTATCAATAAGCTTTTTTTTAGACAATCTCCCCCCAAAAATAATTTTTTCAAAGTCATAGCTAATATTTTTATTTTTATTATTAAGCTCTTTTTCTAAAATATTTTGAATCTTCTTAACAATTGTCTTGGGAGTAATATTATTTTTTTTATTATAATCGATCTGAATTTGACGTCTTCTATTAGTCTCCTCAATTGCCTCCTGCATAGCCACACTTATTTTGTCGTAATACATTATTACAAGTCCATTAGAATTTCTAGCAGCCCTACCAATTGTTTGTATTAATGAAGTAGTAGATCTTAAAAATCCAACTTTATCGGCATCTAGTATTGCAACAAGAGATACTTCTGGAATATCTAAACCCTCTCTAAGCAGGTTAATGCCAACAATAACATCAATTTCAGATTTTCTAAGCAATGAAATAACTTCTACTCTTTCAAGAGTGTCAAGTTCTGAATGTAAATATTTTGCTTTTACCCCAAGACTTGCTAAATATTCAGTTAAATCCTCAGACATTTTTTTTGTCAAAGTAGTAATTAAAACTCGCTCTTTAAGAGCTACTCTTTTTTGAATCTCACTATAAAGATCTTCCATTTGTCCATAAGAATGCCTGGTAATAATTTCTGGATCAACAAGGCCTGTGGGACGAATTATTTGATCAACAACCACGCTACTCTTTTCACTCTCTTCAAGGCCTGGAGTTGCAGACACAAACACAACCTGATTAATTAATGTGTCAAATTCATCATATTTAAGAGGCCTATTTTCAAGCGCTGCAGGAAGTCTAAATCCAAAGTTAACAAGATTTAATTTTCTAGAATGATCTCCATTATACATCCCCCTAAATTGTGGCAATGTAACGTGAGATTCATCTACAAATAATAAGTAATCTTTCGGGAAAAAGTCAAAAAGACAATAAGGTCTCTCCATTGTACTTCCACTCAAAAAATATTTAGAATAATTTTCAATGCCTGAACAAAATCCCGTTTCTCTAAGCATTTCCAAATCATACTCTACCCTCTGTCTAAGTCTCTCGGCCTCTACAAGCCTGCCATTATTTTTAAAATATTGACATTGAAGATCTAAATCATGAGATATCTTAGGGATTGCCTCCAATACGTTGTTATAAGGAATTACAAAATAAGATTTAGCAAAAAGAGTAAAACTATTTGTAGCTCCTAAATTTTTTTTAGAAAATGAACTAATTCTGTATATTTTAACAATTTCATCAAAATCCAAACAAATTCGATACGCAAATTCTCCGTGCTCACTGCTAGGCCAAATTTCAATAATATCTCCCTTAATCGAAAATTTATCTCTTTCTAGATTCATTAAAGTTCTCTCATAATAAAGCTCTACAAAAATATCTGATATTTCTTTAATGGAAATTTTTTGGCCTACAAAAAATTCTCGCGCTGATTTTTTGAAAAAATCTGGAGACCCAAGAGCATAAATTGAAGATACCGTTGCAACAACAATGACATCTCGTCTTTTAGCAAGAGACGTTACAGTCCTTATTCGCTTTATTTCTATCTCAGCATTAATAGTAGCTTCTTTTTCAATAAATAAATCCTTTGAAGGAACATATGATTCGGGCTGGTAGTAATCATAATAAGAAACAAAATATTCAACAGCATTGTTTGGGAAAAAATCTTTAAACTCCCTATAAAGTTGCGCTGCTAATGTTTTATTATGACTGACAACTAAAGCAGGCCTATTTAGGTCTTTAATTATATTTGCAATTGTAAAAGTTTTTCCACTCCCTGTAACGCCTTTTAATGTTTGATACTTATTCCCAAGCAAAATAGAATTTTTAATCTCTTTTATTGCTTTTGGTTGATCACCAGCAGGAAGATATTCCGACTTCAAAAAAAAATCTATCATTAATTTAACGACCAAAATTTAATACGCATTCTTATAAAATATCTAATAATAAATTCTATATCAAGTATATAATTCATTATAAATCAATATAATTTAATTAATCTTTGTTTGAAAAAATAAAAGGATAACTCATGCAAAAAATCGACGCCAAAAAAAAATTGGAAAATTACATTCTTCTAGAAGAAGATGTTTATTTTAAAGAAGAAGCAAAAAAAATTCTAAGAACAAATAATTCAACAGAAATTCTAAACAGATTTTACAAAGACTTAGAATTTGGCACTGCTGGTATGAGGGGAATCATTGGAGCTGGAACATGCTACATAAACACGCATAATGTAAAAAAAATAAGCCAAGGAATATCCAACTATGTACTTAAAATCAATAAAAAACCTAAAGTTGCAATAAGTTATGATTCAAGATATTTTTCAAAAGAATTTGCTTACAATGCTGCTCAAATTTTTGCCTCAAATAATTTTGAAACATATATATACAAAAGCCTAAGGCCTACCCCCCAATTGTCTTATACAATAAGAAAATTTGACTGTGATGTTGGAGTTATGATAACAGCAAGTCATAATTCAAAAGAATATAATGGCTATAAAGCATACTGGAAAGGTGGAGTACAAATGATGCCACCTCATGACACATTAATAACTGATGAAATTAAAAAAGTAAAAAACATAATAAATACAATCACCATAAAAGAAGGCATTGAAAAAAAAATCATCAAAGAACTCGGTAATGAAATAGACAAAGAGTATATAAAAACAATAAACAAAGAATTCCCTGATTTTGAAAAGAACAGTAAAAAAACAAACTTAAAAGTAGCCTACACGGCACTACATGGTACCGGAGGGACCATAATAAAAGAACTCTTTGCAAATAGCAAAATACAGCTTTTTTTAGAAAAAAGTCAAATAATGCCAAATCCTGATTTTCCAACAATAAGATATCCTAATCCGGAAAAAAAAACATCAATGCTTAAGGTAATAAAACTTGCAAAAAAAGAAGATTGTGACATTGCATTTGCAACAGATCCAGATGCTGACAGAATAGGGATTGCATTTAAAGACCAAAAGGAATGGATATTATTAAATGGAAATCAAATATCATGCATTTTAATGGACTATATACTCTCAAAAGAAATAAATCCTGAAAATACATTTGTAATATCATCGTTTGTAACAACACCAATGCTAGAAAAAATTGCAAAAAAATATGGTTCTCAAATTTTTAGAACTTACACAGGATTTAAATGGATAGGAAGCTTAATTGATGAATTGGAAAAAAATGAACCAAATAAAAAATTTGCTTTTGCATGCGAAGAAAGTCACGGATACCTAATAGGGGGAAAAGTTAGAGACAAGGATGCATTTTCAGCCATGAAGGGGATTTGCTCTTTAGCGCTTGATTTAAAAGCCAAAAATCAAACAATTAAAAACTATCTTGAAAAGATATACAAAGAATTTGGATATTATGAAGAAATCAATATAGAAAAAAACTTTAAAGGGGCTGATGGAGAAATCCAAAGAGAAGCGCTAATGTTAAAGCTAAGAAAAGAAGAAAAAATGCAATTCGCAGGAATTAAAATAATTGAAAAATTGGACTACAAAACTCTTAAACAGATTAATTTTAAAAAAGAAATTTCAGAAATCAAAGAATATAAATATCCTACAAATGCAATAAAATTTATACTTGAAAACGAAATTGCAATAACCGTAAGACCCTCTGGAACAGAACCAAAAATTAAATTTTACATATCTGTAAAGCTAAAATATAAGGAAAAAGATAAAATATTTGGTATAATAAATGCAATAACTATGGAGATAAACAAATATTAACATAACAGAAAATTTAATAAATTTAGTAGAAATAGATTCAAAAGAAATTGCAAGAAAAAATAAAAATAAAGAAGTTTCAATTTGGCATTTATTAATGTCTATAATTACAACTCCTAAAAAATCTGAAATAAAATTTATAGATACTAAAACTTTAAAAAATATTAAACAAGAAGCTATATTTGAAATAGATAAATTAGAAAAAATTTTAATAGAAAAAAATGAGATAATTATTCCAAAAATCAATAAAGAAATCTTTGCCCTTATAAAAGAAGCTAAAAAGGAATTTAAATATAAATCCTTAATAGGAGCAAAAGAAATTTTTTATCAAATATTAAAAAATAAAAAACTTTTAAAAAAGTACAAACTAAGTAAATCTAGCTTCGACTTTAAAGATCAAAATATTTTAGAGTACATGGAAAAAAATAAAATAAGATTAATTGAAACTTACAAAGAATTTGATGAAGAAATACGACTTGAAAATGAACAATTTGAAATTGGAAAGTATGTCAAAAATTTAACAGCACTTGCAAAAGATAAAAAATTAGACCCTTTGATTGGAAGAGAAGAAGAGATTAAAACTCTTACAAATATACTCTTGAGAAGAAACAAAAATAGCGCAATGCTAATAGGTGAACCTGGTGTAGGAAAAACAGCAATAGTTGAAGGACTTGCCTCAAGTATAGTACAAAAAAAAATAAACAGCAAACTACAAAACAAAACAATTTTAATGCTTCAAGTTTCAAACTTGGTATCGGGAACAAAATATAGGGGTGAGTTTGAAGACCGTTTAAACAATATAATTAAGTATATTGAAAAAAATAAAAACACAATCATATTTATTGATGAAATACACACCCTAATAGGCGCTGGAAACTCCGAAGGAGCTCTTGATGCATCAAATATATTAAAACCATCACTTTCTAAAGCCGAAATACAAATTATTGGCGCAACCACTTACAGTGAATACCGAAAATACATTTCAAAAGACAAAGCATTTGCCAGAAGATTTCAAACAATTACTGTAAGAGAGCCTGATGAAAAAGATACACTAAAAATAATCAAAAATATTGCAAAAAATTTCGAAGACTATCATGGAGTGATCTATGAAAAAAATGCACTTATAAATATAGTAAAACTTTCATCCAAATATCTAATAAATAAAAGATTTCCAGATAAGGCAATAGATATAATAGATATTGCCGGCGCAATTAAAAAGGAAGAACCTACAAAAGACAATATTGTAACATCGAATGATGTACAAAAAGCAATAAATGAAATACTATCTATTAAAACAACAAATAGCATAAAAGAAGAAATTTTAGAACTAAAAGAAATAGAGAGCAAAATCAATCAAAAAGTGATCGGACAAAAAGATGCGGTAGGCGAACTTATTAAAGAAATTATTAAAGTTAAACTTGAACTTAATGATGATTCTAAGCCTTTAACTTCGATACTATTAATAGGAGCAAATGGGTGTGGAAAAACCATTTTGATTGATGAACTATCTAAAAAAATTATCAAGGATCAAAATTCAGTATTAAAATTAGATATGTCAGATTATAAAGAAGAAAGCTCTATTTCAAAATTAATCGGCACAAATCCGGGATACGTGGGTTACTCTGATGGAGGCATCCTAATAAATAAATTAAAACATTCATTTGAAACTTTAATATTGTTTGAAAACATCGAAAATGCCCACACCTCTATATTAAACCTCATAAGTCAAATGCTTGAAAATGGAGAACTTATTGATAGCAAAGAAGATAAAATACTATTTAAAAACACAATTATAATAATGACTACAAACGTTGGATCTAAAATGCTTCTTGGAGAAAATAATATTGGATTTAATAAAAATCAACAAAAAAGTCCAGAAACAGAAACCCTTAAAAAAGAAATAAAACAAGATCTTGAAAAAAGATTTAAGCTATCCCTTTTAGACAGAATTCAAAAAAAAATCATCCTAAATGTCCTTACAAAGGACAATATAGAAGAAATTTGCAAAAACTACTTAAATGCTCTTAAGACAAAATTTAACTCTAAAGGAATTGAAATAGAAATAAAAAAAGATATTAACAAATTTATAGCTACAAAATACTATAAAAAAAATTCAGGAGCAAGAAGCGTAATTGCTGCAATAAAAGAAAAAATAGAAGAAAATATTATCACCAAAATATCTGAAAATCAAAACATAAATAAAATAACAATTTATTTAGAAAAAGAAACCATAATAGCAGAATAAAGGAGAATTACAATATTCAATATGTTTAAAAAAGTAGAAACCAAGACAAATTTTCCCAAAATAGAAGAAAAAATATTAAAATTTTGGAATGACAATAAGATCTTTGAAAAATCAATGGAACAAAGAAAAGGATGTGAAGAATTTACATTTTATGACGGACCGCCTTTTGCAACAGGACTTCCCCATTTCGGACATTTTGTTCCAAACACAATAAAAGACATAATTCCAAGATACCAAACAATGCAAGGTAAATATGTTAAAAGAAATTTTGGGTGGGATACTCATGGGCTACCCGTTGAATACGAAGTAGAAAAAAAATTGGGAATTTCTGGTAAATATGAAATAGAAAATTATGGTATTGAAAATTTTAACAAAGAATGTAGAAAAATAGTACTTAGATATACAGAAGAATGGAAAAATATAATCTTAAGGCTTGGAAGATGGGTAGATTTTGAAAAAGGCTACAAAACCATGGATATAAGCTTCATGGAATCTGTGTGGTGGGTATTTAAAAATCTTTATAACAAAGGTTTAATATACGAAAGTTATTATGTACTACCTTATTCCCCAAAGCTTGCAACTCCGCTTTCAAACTTCGAAGTGAATCTTGGAGAATATAAAGAAGTTAATGATCCATCATTAACAATAAAATTCAAAATAAAAGATAAAAACGAATATCTACTAGCATGGACAACCACCCCTTGGACATTGCCCTCAAACCTTGGAATTGCAGTAGGACAAGAAATAGAATATTCCAAAATTTTCGACAAAAAAAGAGAAGAGATTTTAATACTTGGATCAAAAAAGATTAATAGCTATTATAATGATGAGAATTCATATACCATTATAGAAAAATTTAAAGGAAGCAAACTTGAAAGCATAGAATATGAACCTATTTTTAACTACTTTTTAGAACAAAAAGATAAAGGAGCTTTTAAAGTCCATACAGCCGATTATATTACAACTGACGACGGAACAGGAATTGTTCATATTGCTCCCTACGGAGAAGAAGACTACAAAATACTTAAAAATAATACAAATGTCGATATAATAGATCCCTTAGATGCTGAATGTAAATTTACAAATCAGGTGAAAGATTTTAAAGGGCTTTATGTAAAAGATGCTGATAAAAAAATAATAGAAAACTTAAAATTGCGCAATTTTTTATTCAAAAGAGAAAATTATCTGCACAGATATCCATTTTGCTACAGAACAAACTGCCCAATTATTTACAGACCAATAAGCTCGTGGTTTGTAAATGTAGAAAAAATAAAAACCAGGCTTTTAGAAATAAATGAAAAAATTAATTGGATGCCAGCTCATTTAAAAAAAGGAAGATTTGGAAAATGGCTAGAAAATGCAAAAGATTGGGCAATAAGCAGAAACAGATTTTGGGGAAATCCAATTCCAATTTGGATATGCTCAAAAACAGGAAAAAAAATTTGCGTTGGATCAAAAAAAGAGCTTGAAGAACTATCTGGTCAAAAAATCGAAGACTTACACAAAGATGAAGTAGATAAAATAACCTGGCCAAGCAAAGACGGTGGCACATTTATCAGAACAAGCGAAGTTCTAGATTGTTGGTTTGAATCTGGAGCAATGCCTTACGCAAGCAATCATTATCCATTCACAAACGAAAGTAATTTTAAAAATGTATTTCCTGCTGACTTTATTGCAGAAGGTTTAGATCAAACAAGAGGTTGGTTTTACACTCTTACAATTCTAGGAACTTCTCTTTTTGAAAACACAGCATTTAAAAACGTCATTGTCAATGGACTTGTGCTTTCAAGCGATGGAAGAAAAATGTCAAAATCCTTTAAAAATTATACAGACCCAATGGAAGTAATAAACACCTTTGGAGCTGATGCCTTAAGACTTTATTTAATAATGAGTCCTGTAGTCAAAGCTGATGATCTAAAATATAGCGACAATGGAGTAAGAGACGTTCTTAAAAATATAATAATACCTATTTGGAATGCTTACTCCTTTTTCACAACTTATGCAATAATTGATAAATTTAAACCTCCAAAAAATCTCAGCTTAATTAAAAATAATAACCTTGACAAATGGATCATAAGCGAACTTGAAAGTCTAAAAAAAATACTAAATATAGAAATAGATAAATACAATTTAACAAAATCAATAGAATCTTTACTTGAATTTATAGATAAATTAAATAATTGGTATATAAGAAGATCAAGAAGAAGATTTTGGAAATCAGAAAATGATAAAGACAAAAATGATGCCTACGAAACATTATATTATGCAATCAAAACCTTAATGATTTTACTTGCACCCTTTATTCCATTTATAACAGAAGAAATTTATCAAAATTTAAAAACCGATGAAGATAAACAATCAATACACCTGAACGATTATCCAAAAGCAAATGAAAATTTCATCAACAAAACAATCGAAGAGAAAATAAATCTTGCAAGAAAAATAACTTCAATGGCAAGATCACTCAGATCATTGCATAATATAAAAATACGAATGCCTATTAGTACAATATATATTGTTACAAAAAATCAAAATGAACAAAATATGTTAATAGAAATGCAAGAAATAATATTAGATGAAATAAATGCAAAAGAAATGAAAATAAAATCTAACGAAGAGGAGCTTATAACTTACAAAGCAAAAGCAAACTTTAAAGAACTTGGCAAAAAGCTTGGAAAAGATATGAAAACGGTGTCTACCGAAATTAGCAAGCTAAAAAATGAAGACATAATAAAAATAATAAATGGAATGCCTTACGAAGTAAAAGTAGCTAACACAAAGCATTATTTATCATTAAATGATATAATATTAGAGAGAGAAGAAAAAGAAAACTTGAAAGTAATAAATGAAGAATCTATTACAATAGGAATAGACTCACTAATCACTAAAGAATTGCACTTAGAGGGACTTACAAGAGAATTAGTAAGACAAATCCAAAATTTAAGAAAGGAAAAAAATTTGGATGTTAGTGATAGAATAAACTTATATATAGAAAGTAATGCAACATTGAAAGAAATGCTAAATAAATTTGAAAAATATATTAAAACCGAAACATTAGCCTTAAATATCATATCAAGTAAAAGTAAGCTAGAAAAAAAAATAAACCTTGACGATGAAACATGTACAATAATAGGAATTGAAAAATGTTAAAAATGTTAACAAAAATAATTACTATTTCATGCCTCATAACAGGATGTGCTAGTCTACCTTACAATCCTCCAAAACAAAATATAAATTACTTAATGGAACTTTTGCCTGACGCAAATTTATATGCACATGTAAATTTAATTAAAAACAGATCTATTTACAACTCTTTAAGCCCTAAATATAAGTCTGCTTTAAGACTTATAAGCGATTTATACTTCAGCTATAAAAAAGAAAATAACGACTTTGCCCTACTAGTAATGGGGAATTTCCCAAAAGATATTTTTTGGGGAATTCATAAAAACAGAAATGTAGAATCAATAGGCAATATACTTACAAATCCAAAATGGAAACTTAAAAATTCAAACATATACATTACCCCAAACAAAGCTAGAACTAACATTACAATAAACCAAAAAGATCAAACCTTAAAAGACAATAACATACTAACAACAAAATACATTGAGGAATTAGAAAAAAATGAAATGTTTTTTTTGATTCAAGATGCAACATTACTACTCCCAAACCAAATGGTAAATAGCAAAAATTTAATCCCCTTTAGCAATGGAACTATGTCTGTAAACAGCCTAAATCAAACCGAATATATTTTTAAATCCCTGATTAAAACAAATAACCCTTCAATACTAAAAATATTGTCAAAAAAGTTAATTCCAACTATCTTGGCAAGCACAACTAATCTCGCAATATCAAGCCAAATAAAGGCCACAATAAAAGATCAAAATACAGTAGAAATAGAATTTAATATTCAAAAATCTAGTGTTGAAAACTTTATAGCAAAACTAGCTTCAAATATTCAAACCTAAAATTTTTATCACCCAACTAAAAAAGAGGTCTTAATTTTGATTTTTGCAAGTAAAATAATTGTACAAAGCTCCAATTTTACCAGATTCATTATTAAACTTAGTTGTCTCAAGTGCTACAAGATCTTTCATATTTCTATTATTATTAAAAGCCATTTCTAAAGACCATAAATTTTCTAATTTTTCATATATTCTATCTATTAAATCGGGCCTTGCGCTTATTCCTCCTCCAATTAAAATTTTTTCAGGATTTAAAATAAAAGTTAAATTAAAAATACCAAACGATAAACTTTCAAAAAATCTGTCAACTTCATTTTTAGCATGAATATTACCATTCTCAGCAAGATCAAAAACAAATTCTCCTGAAATCTCTTTCAAAGACTTGCCTAATCGCATAGCAACTCTTTTTCTTAAGGCCGAAACAGAAGAAATAGATTCCCATCTGCAATTAAAAGGAATATTATTACTAATACCTCTAGTAATCATAAATCCAACCTCTCCAGACATAAATGAACTTCCTTTTAAAAGTTTGCCATTTGTAAAAATTCCAGCGCCAATTCCTGTGCCGAGAGTTATAGCAATAAAATCATTAGAGTCAATAGCATTGCCCTTAAATTTTTCTGCTAAGGCTACACAATTAGCATCATTTTCAATCTCTGTACTTACTCCGGTTAAAGATTCTAATCTCTCTTTTAGGGGATAATTAACAAACCCCGAAATAGCATTTGCTCTTATTACATTTCCCTTGAGATCAACAAACCCAGGAATACAAATTGCAACCCCCGCTATATCGCTTGATTCTTTGTAGGAATTAATAAGCTTAGCTAAAATATTTACTTGTTCATCAGAAGTAACACCTGTGCTTATTTCATTTTTATCAAAAAAAACACCGCCTGAATCTGCAAGCGAATATTTAGTACTAGTCCCGCCAACATCAATTGCTAAATAACGTTTCATATTTACCCTCAAAGGCTAATTGTACATAAATGATCACAAATTTTCCATAGCAATATAAGAAATCTTAGAAATCTTGTTTATAACTATTTGTGTTTTAATCATTTCCTTTAAATAAGAAACATGAGAAATGATGCCAATTTGTCGTCCCGTCATCATTTGAAACTTAGAAAGCTTAGGCATAACTTGAGCTAAAGTATCTTCATCAAGATTGCCAAAACCTTCATCTAGAAAAAAAGCTTCTATTTTTAAATCACTATCCCTTATTTTATCAGATAAAGCTAACGATAAAGCTAAAGATACAAGAAATTTTTCACCCCCTGACAAAGTTTTTACCGTCCTTATTTTATTAACATCTTTTTTATCTTCAATTAAAAAATCAAACTCTTTGCTATCTTTGTTAGTTTTAAGCTCAAAATCAGGGAAAATCCACCTTAAATACTTCTCATTTGCCAGCCTTAAAATATCATTAATTAAAAAAGTTTGAACATAATATTTCAATCCAGAAGATCTAATAACTACCTTTCTTAAAATATCTAGTTTATCTTTCCTTTCTTTAGCAAGATTTAATTCCGATCTTAACGTGTCTAAATTAATTTTTTGTTGATCAATCTTTTTTTGAAGCGTTTGAAAATTTAAAAGCTTTATTTTATACCTTTCGATATCTCCGGATAAAAATTCAAGCTTAGAGCTAATTGATAAACTCAATTTTTGCAAGAAATGTAAACTATTCTTATTTATTTGTTCTAAAACAGTTTTTGATTCAAGAGAAAATAATGAGCTAAAAGAAACACTTCCTAAATTTGAGACTATATTAATAAAATTATTTTGTTCTTCGTTCAATCTCTCTTTTAAAGCCAATATAGATTTCTTTAAAAATTTAATTTGAGTTTCAGTTTTGATTTTTAAATCTTTTAAATTTTTAAGATTTAAAATAAGCTCAGTCCATTTATTTTCTACACTTTCTTGCCTAGTCAAAATAACATTAAATTCTCTTTCTAAAGAGGAATAATCGTTAAAACTTAAATTTAAATTAAGTTTTAATAATAAACTTTTAATCTGCACAAGATTTTTATCAAAATTTCGATTTTTAAAAGAAATCAAAATTTTTAAATCTTTTTTTCTAGCCTTAAATTGTTCAAGCTTTTCTAATTTATTTTCAAATGCTAAAATTTTTTTTCTGTCAAAATAATTTATGTACCTATCAAATAAATTTTTTCCAAGTAATCTTAAAATTTCAGCATTGTTCTTTTCAAACTCTAAAGCATTAATCTCTTGTTTAGAGATTTCTTCTTGCCTGCAGGACAAATGATATTTAAGCTCATCAATTTGATTTTGTATTAAATGAAGTTTCGAATTTAAAACATAGAGCTCTTTCAACTTACAAGCCGATAATTTATCTTTACGCTGATAATTTTTATATTCAACCTCGATATATTTTAGCTTTTCTTTATCACTTTCAATAGAACAATTTTTATCATAAAGATATTTTAATAACTCTTTATACAAATCAATCTTAACAGTATTTTTTTCCTTATTTTTATTAAAATCTTTTTTATTGGCAGATTTCAATAAAAATTCCAACCTATCTCTATATTTTGAAATTAACTCATCGTTAAAAGTTTGAAATAATTTTAATGCTTCATAATAAACATATTTATCAAAATCGAAATTAGATTTCTCAGAAGAAATACTTTTAAGCTCATCATTTTTTTTACTTTGAAACTTCAATAATTCTCTTTTTTCATCTTCAAGACTGTTCTTCTTTAAAAGTAAACTTTGATAATCATTCTCAATCAATCTCGAATCAAAAATATTGCAATTTTTATTATAAAGGTCCTTAACATAATTAAAATTAAAATCATTGCTACATAAATCTTTAATTTCTTTTAAATTATTCATCACTTTTGAAAGTTCTAAATCAAGTAATTTGACGTCATTAAGTAATTCACCTTGCATAGTAACAAGATTCTTCAAATTCCAGAAATCCGAACACAAATAAATTTTTCGATCCAAATACAAATTTTCTTTTAATTTCTTTTGAAGAGAATAGTCCATCTCTAAAGAATTTTGACATTCAATCTGGTAAGATAATTGATCCTCTAAAGAAGAGATTTCAATTTTCAGTCCTAAATATTTCTCATTAGAAGCAATGGCTTGACTGCACAAAGAAATGGCATTTCTAATATTTCCAAGATCAATTTCTAATTGACCAATATCAACTAAATCCAAATAATCCTTAAGAGATTTATACTCTCTCTCGTCATAATCAAGGATTGATTTTTCATAAGATTCAGAATTTAATAGCTTATCTATACTAAACTTTGTACGCTCAAAATCACTTTTTAAATAAAATTCCAAATTATCATATTTCTGTAAATTAAAAATATTATCAATTATTGCAGTCTTCTCCTTAGGAGTTGATGTTAAAAATTCTTGAAAATTACCCTGTGGCAAAATTACAGTTTGACAAAATTGATTAAAGTCTAATCTACAAAGGCTTTTAATATGATCCAAAACATCAGCTCGTCCCTCAATAATCCTATTGTCAAAAAAACAATTAAGCAACATACTTTTGGGAGTCTCTATATTTTTTACATTAAGCTCAATAAAAGATTCATAAATTTTCCCAGAAATAGTAAAGGTTAATTTAACATAAGCATTAGTCTCACCTTTTGATATAATATCTACAATTTTTTTACCAAGTCTATAAACACGAGCATATAGCGCTAAAGTTATGCAGTCTAAAATAGTACTTTTGCCTGATCCAGTATTACCAGAAATTAAAAAAATACCTGATCGTCTTAAAAGAAGAGTATCGAAATTTAATTCATGTTCGCCTTTATAAGAAGCAATATTTTTGAATATGAGCCTATTTATCCTCATATTCACCCAAATATCCTTTAGCTAAAACCTCGCTAAAAAGAGAAATAAGCTCTTCTTCCTTAAATTTAATATCTTTAATAACCCCAGTCTCAAAATCTCGTTTCAATTTTTTTTCAAAAAAATATTTCTCATCCATTTCAAGCACTTCAATCTCTCCAATAAAGCTAGAATCATCTTGTAAATTCTGACTTGAGAGCAAAGAATAAGAAATAGAAGCTAAATTCATAAAATTAAGTCTTACTAAATCATAAATGATCTCCTCAGCGCTAGTGTCAACTGCTTCATTTAGTTCAATTTTCAAATAAATAGTAAAAGACTCTTCTTTTTTGACATTGGCTAAAAAATCAAGAACTTCATTCAAAGAACCTTTAACAAAGATTAATTTATTAAAAACTGGAACCGGAAAAGCTTCTTGCAAGATTAGTTTATTATCATTAAAATGCAAAACATTTATATATTTATCAGGGGTCTCATTAAATGAATATTGCATAGGAGATCCTGAATAAACAATATTATCACTTAACTTAATGAATTTATGAATATGCCCAAGAGCAACATAAGAAAAACCATTTCCAAAAACATTAAATGGGATAATATAACTGCCCCCCAAGGTATCAATCTTTTTACTGCTGCCAAAAAAAGAATGCGCCATCAATATTCTAGGTATGCCTTTATAATTGTTTTCTAAAAAATTAGATAAATTTGATATCTTTTCTCTATAAGCATTTTCTAAATTTTCAAGAAATAGCTTCCCGGAAGACTGATCTTCTGATCCAAAAATATTATCAAAATTTTGCCCTAAAATAAGTCTTTCATTTATATGCGGAAGACAAGCAACAATAAACTCAAGATTTCCATTGTCTTTTAAGAAAACTATCTGCTCATCAGAATCATATTCTGTTATTAAAAAAAAATTAAACCTTGAAAGAAGTTTTTTATTTATATTTAAATAATCCTTTTTGTCATGATTTCCGGAAATAACTACACACCATTTACAAGGAGTAAAAGAAAGCTCGTAAAAAAAATTATTTACCAATCTTTGCTCTTCAAATCCAGGCCTCTTAGAGTCATAAACATCCCCAGCAACAAGTAAAAGATCTATCTTTTCTTTTTTAATAAATTCTAAAAGAAAAGATAGAAAATTTTCTTGCTGCTTAAGTATTGAAAAATTTTCAATTTTTTTACCAATATGCCAATCTGAAGTATGCAAAATTTTATAATTGCTCACAAAATACTCTCATTTTTTTTAATTCTTAAATTATATTTATATATTATAATACAATATATAAATATAAGGAATTTATGCAAAATAAAAAATTAATAATAGTTGAATCACCAACAAAAGCCAAAACAATAAAAAAGTTTCTTGATGAATCATTCTTAGTAGAAGCATGCATTGGACATATAGTAGATCTACCAAACAATGCAAAAGAAATTCCCAAAGAATATAAAAAATACGAATGGGCAAATATTTCTATAGATTATAACAATGGATTTAATCCAATTTACATTATTCCTAGCAATAAAAAACAAATTGTATCAAAACTAAAAAAATTGGTAAAAACAATAAATGAAATATATCTTGCAACGGACCAAGACAGAGAAGGAGAAACTATAGCATTTCATTTAAAAGAAGTATTAAAAATTACAAATTACAAACGTATGATATTTCATGAAATCACAAAAACTGCAATAACTGAATCGCTAAAAAATACTAGAAACATAGACATGAATCTTGTTAATGCTGGGGAAGCTCGAAGAATATTAGACCGATTATATGGATATACCATCTCTCCCCTACTTTGGAAAAAAGTAGCTTACGGACTTTCTGCTGGTCGAGTACAATCTGTTGGGCTAAAATTATTAATAGAAAAAGAAAAAACCAGAATAAATTTTAAAAAGGCTAATTATTATTCAATTTTACTTCAATGCAAACACGATAAAAAAGATTTGCTGCTTGAAACAAAGTTAGAAGAAATTGATGGCAAGAATATAGCAGAGGGTAAAGATTTTGTAAATGAAACTGGAAAACTTAAAAATAGCGACAAAACAATAATAATGACCCAAGATTTAATGATCGAGCTTGGAAAAGAATTAGAAAATGGACAAAAAATTGAATTAATTTCAATAGAAACTAAAAAAATAAAAATACCTCCTCCAAAGCCATTTACTACATCCTCACTTCAACAAGAAATAAATAAACGCCTTAAAATTGGAACAAAGCAAATCATGCAACACGCTCAAAAACTTTATGAACACGGGTATATTACGTATATGAGAACAGATTCTCACAATATTGCTAAAATTGCCAGAGACAAAATAACAAAAATAATAAAAAATAAATATGGAAAAGAGTATATAGAAACAAAAGATAGAATTTATGAAAAAGAAAAAATGGCTCAAAATGCACATGAAGCGATAAGGCCTTCTGAAATGTTTATTCCAAACGAAAATATAGAAATAGAAAGTAAAACCGCTAAAGAAATTTACAAAATAATATGGGACAGAACCATTATTTCTGGAATGAAAGACGCAATAAAGGAGAATATAAAATTGACTTTTAAGTATAAAAACTTAATTTTCAAATCAAGTTTTACAAAAATAATTTTTGATGGATTTCTTAAGCATACTCAAGAAACAGATGAACATCTTGATATAAACTTTGACTTAATAAAAAAAAGAGATATGTTTTCTATAGTTAAAATGAAAACAAACGAACACGAAACAAAAGCTCCATTTAGATATACAGAAGCGTCTCTTGTGCAAAAAATGGAAAAAGAAGGAATAGGTCGTCCTTCAACCTACGCTACAATTATATCAACACTTTTAGAAAGAGAATATGCATTCAAACTTAACAATACGCTAATACCAACTATAAAAGGAGCTGCCGTAATGAATCTTCTTGAGAAATATTTCCCAGTCCTAATTGAACTAAATTTCACCTCTAATATGGAAGAAAAATTAGATAAAATAGCAATAGGAAAGCTAGATAAAATAAAATATCTAAGTAAATTCTATAATGGCAAAAAAGGACTAAAAGATACAGTAATGCAACTAGAGCCTAAAATTGATTCTTCTGAATTTAGAACTGTTATTGAAAGTCAAAACATAGAAAATAAAGATAATAGCATTAATTACACAATAAACATTGGCAAATATGGACCTTATTTAACATTCAAAGGGCATAATTACTCAATTAACACAACAACCCCATTAGAAAATTTGTACAAAAAAGATGAAATAGAAAAAATAGTAAATGAAAAAGATCTAAAACCAAATATACTTGGTATTGATCCTTTAACAGGACTTAATGTAATCTTCAAAAATACAATTTATGGGAACATTGTACAACTTGGGGAAGACACTTATGCTCCTCAAGAATATACAAAAAAAGGAAAACCTAAAAAATTAAAAATAATAAAAGCAAAAAAAGCATCAACTAAAAATATTGTCCCCGAAAACATAACATTAGAGCTTGCTTTAAAACTACTCTCACTGCCAAAACCGATTGGCAAACATCCTCAAACTAATGAACAAATCATTGCTGCAACCGGTGTTTTTGGAGATTATATTAAAACTGAAAGCGGAAGTATTGCTTGCTCTCTAAAAAAAGATTTAAAAGCATATGACATAACACTAGAGAAAGCTATTAGCTTGCTTGACGAAAGAGTTAATAAAGTAGGCATAATCGTTAAAACAATCACATTTTCTAAAAACAAAATCGGCAATAAAATATATATTTACAAAAAAAACGACAAATTTTATGCTAAAATTAAAAGAAGGAAGATTGATTTACCTGGTAACGTTAATCTTGATGAAATAAATGAAAAATATGTGTTCAGTTTATTGTAAATATGAATGATTTAAAACTCCCAATTTATAAATACAAAGATGAATTAATTAGTGTATTAAAAAAAAATAATGTTTTAATTGTTGAAAGCCCAACAGGAAGCGGTAAAACCACCCAACTACCCAGAATAATATATGAAGCAGGTTTTGCAAAATTAGGAAAAATTGGAGTAACTCAACCAAGAAGAATAGCTACAATATCAATAGCTGAATATATTGCCAAGCATATTGGTGTAAACGTTGGAGAAGAAGTTGGTTACAAAATAAGATTTGAAGAAATTACAAGCCCAAAAACCAAAATTAAACTAATGACTGACGGGGTACTTCTGCAAGAGTTAAAAAAAGATACATTGCTTTACGAATATGACGTAATAATAATAGACGAAGCACACGAACGAAGTTTAAACATAGATTTTATACTAGGCCTTATTAAAGACATTTTAAAAAAAAGAGACGATTTCAAAATCATAATTTCGTCTGCTACAATAAACACAAAAATATTTTCAAAATATTTTAACAATGCGCCAGTTGTTAGCATTGAAACCATCACATATCCAGTACAAATAATATATAATCCTCCTCTTTTAAATACATCAAAAGGAATGATATTAAAAATAAAAGAAATTGTTTTAAACGTAATAAAAGAAAAAAAAGCAGGAGATATTCTTATATTTTTATCTGGAGAGAAAGAAATAAAAGAAACAATAAAAGAATTACAAGAGTTAAACTCAAAAAAAAATTTAATAATATTTCCTTTATACGGAAGAATGCCTAAAGAAGCTCAAGAGCAAATATTTATAGATACTCCTAAAAATAAAAGAAAAATAATAGTGTCAACAAACATCGCAGAAACTTCAATCACAATTGAAAATATTAAAATAGTAATCGATAGTGGAAAAGTAAAAACAAACAAATTCCAAACAAAAACTCATACCTATTCGCTTCAAGAAGTTCCAATTTCAAAATCTTCAGCAACTCAAAGGGCCGGTAGAGCAGGAAGACTTTCAAAAGGAACTTGCTACAGACTTTACAAAAGAGAAGATTATCAACTAAGAGAAGATTACCAAAAAGAAGAAATATATAGAACAGATCTATCTGAGGTAATACTGAGAATGGCAGATATTGGAATCAGAGATTTTACCCACTTTGACTTTATCTCAAAACCATCAACACATTCAATTCAAACTGCAAGTAAAATATTAAAATCTTTGGATGCTATAAACAATAAAAACGAACTTACAGAAATTGGGAAATACATGATATTGTTCCCATTAGTACCAGCACATTCAAGAGCATTGGTTGAAGCAATGATAAATTACCCACAGGCAATATATCAAACTACAATAGGTCTATCATTTTTATCCACAAGTGGAATTTTTCTACTACCCCAAAATGAAGAAATGGAAGCTAGACGAGCTCACTTAAAATACAAAAATCCAATGGGAGATTTGATTGGGTTTGTTAACATCTTTGAAGATTTTAAAAAAGCTGCAAATAAAGAAGCATTCACAAAGGAAAATTATTTAGATCTACAAGCACTTGAAGAGATAATAAATGTTCAAATGCAGCTTGAAAACATTGTTAGCAAATTAAATATACCAATAGCACAAAAAGGTGTTTTTGACAACGAAGGATATTTAAAATCAATAATGAGAGGAATGAGGGATTATATTTGTTTTAAAACTTCAAAAAAGAAATATAAAACCATCAAAGCTCAAAACGTAATAATTCATCCCGGATCACTTATTAGCACAGATTCTGTTAAATATTTCGTTGCAGGAGAAATTGTAGAAACTACAAAAATGTATGCAAGATCCATTGGTGTCTTAAAAAAAGAATGGATTGATAGTATTGGCCTTATTAATGAAGAGTTAAAACATAAAAAGATACCCGAAAAGCAAATAACAAATGCTAAACAGACAAAAATTATCGATGAAATCAAAATAGGAAAAAAAATTTTCAAATCAGAATATAAAAATAACACTTATGTAATACAAATTAGCCTAGAAACACTAAAAGAAATGATTTTGAAAAAAGAACTAAACAATCAAAATAATCAAGATTTAAAAAAAATTAAAATACAATTAATACATAAAAATATAACGGTTTTCAACAATAAAAAATTTTCAGAAACTATAGAAATAGTTAAAGCAATGGGGAAAAATTGGCATTGTATAAAAAAATATGAAACAAAGAATGTAAACATCAATGAAGAACCTGAAAAAATGAAAAATCTTTTAGAGTGTACAATGCAGTTTATAAACTCTCCACCAAAAAAAATTGCTCTTTTTTTATCATTGGAAACAGATTGCCTTGGAAATTTTCGACTAAAACCAAAACAAAATTTCATAATGGCAGTAGAAGAATCTATAGAAAGCATAAAAAGCCTAATAGAAAACGAAGAATACATACAAAAGTTACATTTTATAAAAAAATTAATAAATAAAGTTTATAAAAAATTAAATTATTTTTTTTAAAAACTGAACTTTGAAAACCTTATTTAAAATAGAAAAGATAATAACCAATATTATTTAAAATTATTTTCACTATTCTAAAAACAAAGTTTATAATAAATCATGGACTGGCTATCCTTTTTTTATGTTTTATTATTTTTAGTAATTTCCCCTTTTGCATTGCGAAGCAATAATAAGGAAAATACAGAAAATTTAATAAAATTATACATGCTTTATGATTTAACTAATAACTTGCCAAAAGAATTAGAAACAATAAATAAAATTAAAAATTTTGACTTAGAACAATATTATCTGCTAATTACAAAATACTATTTAAAAATAAAAAAATATAAAGAAGCTAATAATTTCTTAAATAAAATAAACAAAAAAAAGATTAAAAATCAAAAAATGAAAAATGAAATCATTTCGCTAAAATTAAGAATAAATGAAGATAATATTAATGAAGAAGAAATTAAAAAAATTTTGAATAAGGAGGAAAATATAGATGTAAAAATAATTTATCAAATATTTAATCTTATAAGATTTAAAAATAAAAAATTAGCAGCAAAAATTAAAAATCTTATAATAACAAACTATCCCAAAAGTATTTATTCTTATAAAATAAAAAGAAATGAATAAAAAAATATTAACACTTCTATTATTAGTTTTAAGTATTTCATCAGGACTAATGTTGTCCAAATCAATTGCAAAACAACCTAAATACAAAGTTGTTAGGGGTCGTTTCATAAATAGCAATTACGTTTTAGTAAAAATTGAAAATAAAGATCTTAAATTTACCATATCAAAACCTATTTATGACAAAAATCTAAATAATTACTATTTTAAGGGCCAGACAACAAGTAATTTCTTAATTTCTAACAATGTCGACATTGCAATTAATACAAGCCCATATGAAGTTAAACAAAACATGTTTTTCCCAAAAGGACTGTACATATATAATAAAAAAATAATTTCAAAACAAATAAACAACTACGGAGAAATTGCAATAAAACACAATAAAATTATATTAAATCCCGAAGAAGACGAAATAAAAAACTGCGATTATGGATTTAGCGGATTTTTTGTTTTAATCAAAAATGGAAAGTATAAAAAAAACTTCAAAGAAACAAAGCACCCAAGAACAATAATAGGGACCGATAAAAATAACAAATATTTATTTCTTGCTACAATAGAAGGAAGAGGCGTTAATAACAGCAAGGGAGCCTCTCTTAATGAAGCTATTGATTTTGCACTAAGCTATGGCATGTCTAACGCCATTAATCTAGATGGGGGAGGCTCAAGCACTCTTGTTGTAAAATCAAACAACGCTCCTTACAAATTAAACTTTACTGCGAACATCTTTGGACAAGAAAGATCTGTCCCATTCCATTTAGGAATAAAACTTCCTAATTAAAAAATCTCCAACCAATATTAAATCCAAGCGTAATCTCAGTTGTTAGCCCAGAAAAATTTTTATAATTAGAAAATGGAGAGATAGAAAGCATAAACAAAGGCCTAATATATAAACCCTCAAAATCTGGAATAAAAAGATCAGCAGCAAGACCCATGCTTAAAAAAAAGAGATTGAATTTATTAGAGCTCAAATCAAAGGCATATTTAAATCCAATCAATGGGAAAAGCATTCTAATCTGTTCTTTAAAAATCATAGGATATCCCCCATAAAGCCCAAGCGAGAAATATCTCCCATTATGAGTAGTAACAAAAGCCTCTTTGTAAGAAATTTCAAAAAGTACATAATTTGCATCAAAAAATAAATTCAAATTAATCCCATGATCTGACCTAGTAAAATTTGGAGCAAATTTAGTGGAGCCTGTTTGATCAGTATAATTAGTAAATTGATAAGAAAAACCTCCACCAAAAGAAAGTGGATAAGAAACAATTAACTTATTAGAAGAGATGAGAAATAAAATAAAAAAAAGATATTTCTTCATTAACAATCCTTAAAAATTCTAAAAAATACTATATTATTATAGTAACACACTAAAGTAGTATATAAAAAATCAAGGAAATTATGAATACAAAAACATTATATTTAATATCCTTAATTCTTTTAGCTTGTAATAAAAATAACAAAATTCCTCTCATTCAAAAATTAAATTTGCCCAAAAGCAGCATTCTTGGATTTAGTAATAAAATGGGCATAATAATAAAGGACTATGCTTTTCTTAGTAAAAGCACTAAAAAAATTAGCGAATTGGACTATGATTACGAAATTCTACTTAGAAAAGATGAAGTCGTAAAAATTGAAAAAACACTAGAAAAAACAGAACGCTATGGAATTGAAGGTAATTGGATCCTAGTCAATTATAGGGGAACTAAAAGATACATTTTTAGCCAAGACATAAACATAGTCAACAACCTAATAATTGAACATTCCAAATAGCTCAACTGAATAGCTGGACAAAAGTCTCCGATCAGTCTAGCAAATTACTTATTTTTTTTCTTATGCCTATTTTTTCTTCTTTTTTTCTTCCTTTTATGAGTGGAAATTTTTTTTAATTTTCTTTTTCTTCCGCAAGGCACTCCCTAAATCTCCTTATCAACTTTAAAAATTAAATTCAAAATGTCAACTAAATCATCCTCTGGATGAAGCCATAAAACATCAGAAATTTTGGCAAAAAAGGTCATTTGCCTTTTTGCATACAAAACAGAATTTTTGTTTATCAAACTTATTATATCATTTAAACTGTAAAAAGGTCTACTTTTCCATAACAAAAACTCATTATAACCTATCCCTTTAAAAGCTGGAGTATTTTCATTGTACCCTTTGCTAAACAAGCCTCTAATCTCTGAAAGTAATCCGTCATTAAACATTTCATTAATTCTTATTGATATTCTAGTTTTCAAATCATCGAAAGATCTTTTAAGGCCTATAATTAAAATGTTTTTAAATTTGCTATCTTGTTTTTTTTTAAATTGGCTAATAGGAATTCCTGTTTGATAATAAACCTCAAGTGATCTTTTAATCCGATAAATATCATTCTTATTTAACATATTAAATCTAACAGGATCTACATTTTTTAATTCATTTAAAAGATGAGATTTGCCTTTAAGTTCTAAAAGATTGTTTACATACTCTCTTATTTTAGAACCAACCAAAGGTGTTGAAGGAAATCCATCCTTTAAATGCTTAAAATAAAAGGCAGTACCCCCTACAAATATAGGAATTTTCTTTTTACGTCTAATTTCTTTTATTATTCTTAAAGCTTGCTCGTAAAAAATTCCAATAGTATACTCTTCTTCAGGATCTAAAAAATCTACTAAATGGTGCTTTATATGCTTCATTAAACTTTTACTAGGCTTTGAAGAAGCTACATTAAATTCTTTATATACTTGAATAGAATCAACATTAATAACTTCTGCTTTATTTTTTGGAAAATGAAATAAAATATTGCTTTTGCCCACAGCTGTGGGGCCAAAAATAAAAACTATTCTATCTGCCTTCAATTGAATAGCTAAATTTACCAGTCAAAACGTCATTAAAAGCTTGTCCTAATATTTTATCATCAAAGGTAGCATGCTCTGCTAAAGAAATATTTTCTATGATTTGTTCTGTGCGCATTATAGTCGCAACAACAAGTTCATAAAAATTTCCATCAAAATCTTGTATTTTTTTTAAAGGTACTTTAATCATTTAATCTCCTTACAAACTTAAACATATTAATATTAAATAAGTTTAGCTAATTTTTTTTAAGTTTCTTTTATCAATTTCATCTCTAATTAATTCAAAAACTTCATTTGAATTAATATTTGTAGCATCAATCACTAAATCGGTCTTAGAACAATAATCATCAATATCTATATTGTAAATAGCTAAATATCTTTTTTTATCATTTTCATCTCTACTAAAAGTACTGCTTAAAACATCGGAATACATGCCTCCCTCTCTAGTCATTATTCTCTCGGCTCTGACTTCTATTTTAGCATAAAGATATATTTTTAAATCAGCACTCTTAGAGATCCAAATGGCAAGACGAGAAGCAAACACTGTATTATTTTTTTTAGCAAGTAAAGATAATCTTTTATCAAGATACTTATCCCAATAATAATCACCTCTTCCTATTATCTCTTTCTCATAAAACTCAGAAAAGGGGATATTAAGCTCTCTTGCAATATCATGAAAAGTATAATTAATAAACTCAAGACCATAATGCTTTGCAAGCATACTGCTTACAGTAGTATTACCACAACCACTCTTACCAGAAAGTGCTATTTTCATTCAATATTCCTTATTTGCTCTTTTATTTTTTCTAAATTTAACTTCATATTTAAAATTAAACTCTTAATATCAAGATCAACCGCCTTATTGCTCATAGTTGTTATTTCTCTATGCATTTCTTGAGAAATAAATTCAAGAATTTTGCCACATACCTCATATTCAAGATTTTTATAAAAAGTTTCTATATGAGAATCTAAGCGCATTATCTCTTCATTAATGTCTAAACGAATTGCCATTTTAGCTGCTTCTTCTGCAATGCTTAAATCTCTAAATTCGTCCATTAATTTAGAAATATTTTCTTTAATGCTTGCAAATAATCTAACATTTATATCGCTACAAGCATCCTTAATAATTTTAAGATCTCGCTCTATTAGCGCAAGGGTTGACACGATATCCGATTTAGTATTTTCTCCTTCAAAAACTCTTCCATTATTGTAATGAAACAGGGTTTCTTCTAAAACGCCTTTAAATAATCCATAAATCTCTTCTTGATGCTCACTATCCTCATCAATTATCAAAGCTCCTTTTAATGATAAAAAATCGCCTAAACTTAGTTCATTCTTAATATTAAGATCAGTATTTAATAAAGAATCTCTAAGTCTGGAAATAGCCTCAATATAATTGGGATTAACTGTAAAATTCATACGTGGAACCAATTCTTTATATCCCACATTTAAAAAAACATTGCCTCTGCTAATATATTTTGAAATCAAATTTCTTATATCAAGATCATAACCAGAAAAAATTTCCGGTAATCTAAGTTTAAATTCTAAAAATTTTCCATTATAAGATTTCAAATTAACACTAAACATATAGTTCCCAACTATCTTTTCCAAATAAAAAAATCCCGTCATGCTTTTCACTACAATACCCTTACAGAAAATCATGTAAAATAAAATTATTTCCAGCACCCATTGTAATAAACAAATCCCCCGATATTAATAAACTTTTTATAAATTTAATAGAATCTTTGACATCCTTGAAAAAATAAGTGTTTTTATTTATTTTTTTAATATTTAAAAATAATTTAACAGAAAGTTCGTCTGGATCAAAATTCTCCCTATTAGAAAGATAGATATTGTGCAAAATTAATATATCAGCAGCACTTAAAACCTCAACAAAATCATCAAAAAATTCTTTTGTTCTTGTAAAAGTATGAGGCATAAAATCCAAAATTATACGTTTGTTCTTATAAAAATTTTTAATACCAAAAAGCGTATCTCTAATTTCCCTAGGATGATGAGCATAATCATCCATGTAAATTACTCCCTTTTCCTCTTTAATAAGTTCAACCCTTCTTTTTATACCACTATAATTCTTTGCAATTCTCTTTATTGCTTCTCCAAAATCAAAAATTGATTTTCCATTAATTTTTAAAAAAAGATTTAAAGCCAAAAGCGCTGCTGAAAAATTTAATACATTGTGAAATAAAACAGTTTTAAGCTCAATATTGCATAAATCTAAAAAAGAAAAACAAAAATATTCATTCTTAACTACAATATTACTTATTGGGAAATTCGACAAATTTCTAGATCCAAAGCTAAAAATATTTATATCTTTTCTATTAATTTGACTTTTAATTTTAAGCAAATTATTATCATCAGAATTAATTATTAATATTCCATTTTCCTTCAAATTATTAATATATTGTAAAAAAGCACATTCAAGAGCCTCATAATTTTTAAAAAAATCAACATGCTCATAATCAACATTGGTTAAAATAAGCATATTAGGACTAAAATGCAAAAAATGTTTTTTATATTCACAAGTCTCAACAATAAAAATATTGCTAATGCCAGATATTGAAGAATTATCTCCAAAATCTTTAACACTCGATCCCAAAATAACATTGGGATTGAATCCCAATTTGTCAAAAAGAACACCTAAAAACGCAGTAGTAGTAGTTTTACCGTGAGAGCCTGCAATTCCAATGCTGTAGTACTTTCTAGAAAGCTCGCCCAGAACCTCAGGATAAGATAAAATAGGTATATTTAATTCTTTTGCTTCAAGCAAAACTTGCAAACTATCTTTATCATAAGCTGGAGAGTATACTATTAAGTCAAAAGGCCTATCAAGCTCTTTTAATGAAAATTTATAAATATTTTCATAATAAGATATTTTATTATTATTTAAAATCTCATCGGTATAAAATTGCTCAGAAACATCTACTCCTTCTACAAAATACCCTTTTAAATTTAAAAAACAAGCTAGAGAACAAACTCCGCTCCCCTTTATTCCTACAAAAAAAATATTACTCAAACTGTCAAAATTAACCCTCATAACTCTCTTCTAAATAATCTTTTTTGTCATAAAATTTGTGTATAACTATGTCAATAGATAATATATTAATTATTGTATATTTCAGTACGTTAGTAATAATATACGTTCTAAGCATTTCTGTATTATTAAGTAGATTATTTCTAAGGGGGATATTTAAAAACAGCTTAAAAAGGTAATTGTTTCCATCTTTTTTGATTTTAAGATCATAAACAATATAATTTCTATCATACTCAGCAACACAATGTTCAATAATTTGCCTTACAGCCCTTTTGGAAATAGACAAAACCCCTTCTTCATAAAAATGAGGTCTTACAACAGATCTAATATAATTCTTATTCCTTCTAAAAAACCATCCGCTTTTAAAAAAAACTTTAATTGAGTTTAATAACAAATTGGGTCTAACAGACGTTATTTCAAAAGCAGCTGCTGGTACAACATGCTCCCCCATTTGCCTTGAAATTCTTGCTTTTTCTATTTCCTCTCTAGTTGAAACATCTGTTATGTAAATAATCTTAAAAACATTTGGCAATAAAAGTCTTGAAACTATTTTATCTATCATTTTAAGACTTGTTCCTAATATTAATATTTTATTAAATTCTTCCCTTCCAAGAACTTCAAGCATTTCACGACAATGAGCATCATCTTCAAATACAGACCTCTTTACTGCCCTAAAAACATTATCTTCAAACTTGGCAGAACTACCAGCAATAATTTTCATGTTTTTAATTAACACGCCATCATCGATGATTAAAGGTATTGAGTACTTATCTGCTACCAAATGTGATCTAAAGCTCTTACCAGTTCCAGCAGATCCCACCAATGCATATACCTTAACTCTTACAAATTTATGCTTAATGCTAGTTGCAACGTTTTTAACCTTGCTTAATATTTTTTTCAAAAAAAAATTATTTGAAAAATTCTGAAAATTCATAAACATCAAAAATATCTTTTACTTGCTTTAAAAATTCTAAACTAGGCTTAGCGTAAAATTCATTCTTTTTAAAGAATTCTTCATTAAATTTTAACAAAAAAGCATGTAAAAAGTAATCTCTTTTTTTAAATTTATCATAATATTTCTTGTCATTAATTAAGGGATGATTATTAAATGCACATTGAGACCTTATTTGATGAGTAAAACCCGTTTCAATAACAATCTCAGCAAGAGTAGCTCTTTTGGAAGACAATATTGGATTAACCTTTGTAATTGCATTAACAAAGTTCGTATCTTCTAAAACAAAAGTTTTCCTCAGTTTTTTATTTCTAAATAAATGATTTTCATAAATAACAGGAGACTTAATATTTCCAAAAAGTATTCCAAAATACTTTTTAGTTATAGATCCACGACTAAATGCAGCACTTAACTTTCTTGCAGTATTTATATTTTTTGCAAAAATAATAATACCGGAGGTATTCCTATCAAGCCTGTGAACTGCCGAGGGCTTAAAACTAAGAGATTTTAAATCTTCCCCTAAAAGGTAAGCATTCACTAAAAAATCAAGAGAATTTCTATCTCCATGAACTAAAACGCCTTTTTGCTTATCTACAACAAGTAAATCACTGTCCTCATAAATTATTCTTTTTTGAATACACTGAAAATCAATATTGCTTTTATAATATTCATCTAAAGTCAAGTTTAAGCTTGGAGCTAAAGATTTATATAAATAAATTTTATCACCTTTGCAAACTTTACATGAAAAATGCGATTTCAGACCATTTAGCCTAATGTCTCCCTTTCTAATATGTTTTATTATCCTAACTTTAGACAAATTCAAAATTTTAATCAAAATTGAATCTAGTCGCTTACCATCATCATTAGCAAGAATTTCTAAAAAAATATACTTATCCAAACGCAAGAAACAATAACCCTAATAAACTTTGCTATTTTTTTTACAAAAAAAATTAACTATTAAAAATGTAAATATAGAAACAAAAAACGATGGAAAAATGGGGTGAAAAAACCAAATGTTCAAATCAAAGCATACAATACATAAATAAAATATCAAACCTAAAAGCATAGAAGCAAATGCTGCTATTTTGCTTACAAAATTTAAATAAAGTCCAAAAACAATAATTGAAAAAAATGAAACTTCTAAAGCTCCAAAAGCAAAAATATTAATAAAAAATAAAAAATTTGGAGGAAATAGAGAAAATATAAGTATTATTAAAATAAAAAAAACATTAGAAATCATTATTACTTTGTTAACCTTTACATCTTCTTTTAAATCTTTTTTATAAATAAATATTGACTTTATTAAAACAGATGTTATTAAGAGCAAATTTGAATCTACTGTGGACATTATTGCAGATAAAAGACCCATAAAAAACATAAAACAAGAAAAGGGATTTAAAACTTTTAAAGCCACATTTAAAACAACTTTATCATTTGGATTTAAATCTGGGAAAAGAATAATAGCAAAAAATCCTATTAAATGCATTAAAATAATTAAAAAACTAATAATAAAAGTAGAAATGGGAAGAGAAAATTTTATAGCATTCTCATCTTTAAATGCTATAAAATTATTAATAATCTGAGGATGCCCTAATATTCCTATTCCTATTAATATCCAAAAAGAAATTATATATTGTGGCTTTAAGTCAATATTTGAAGGAAGTAAAAGGTTTTTATCTAAAATAATCGTTGCCGTATTAAACAAATTATTAATGCCGCCTCCCAAATTTAACATCTTGAAAAACAAAATAACAGATGAAACGATCATTAAAAATCCTTGAACCAAATCCGTATAAGCTACAGCCTTAAATCCACCAAAAAATACATAAACAAAAATTAATAGGGTAAAAAACAAAAGACCAACTACATAATCAATACCCCAAAAAACTTCTATAAGCTTGGCACCACCTATTAATTGAGCAGAAATTAAAAACATTGAGAAAAAAATTAATACAAATCCACTAATTAAAGCCAAAAAATCACTTCTATATCTATATCTAATGTAATCAATAATATTTATTGCATTAATTTTTTTTGATTCTCTATTTAATCTCTGGCCAACAATAATAAAAACAATTAAAGTTGTGGGAATTTGGATAGTAGCTAATAATATAAAAGATAACCCATACTTATAAACAGCAGAAGGACCAGAAATAAAACTACTAGCACTAATATAACTAGAAGAAAATAATAGCGCCATAACAATAAAATTAATATTTCGATTTGCAAGAAAATATTTATTTAATAACAAAAACTCACTCCTATTTCTTTTTTAGAAAAACAAAAAATAAAAAAATATTAATAATGCATTAAGTTTTACTAATTATTAAAATAAAAAAACAAACCAAAAAAAAATTTATACTGGGGAATAAAATTCCTGACCCAAAAAACCACAAAGGAATATTAAATATAGTGGAAGATGTGTTAATAAAATAGGCAAAACAAAACCACAAGAAAAACATACAAACATACAACAATACAGCGTACAAAATCCTATTTTTCATTTAAAACAACCTTAATAAAAGGATATAAAATTCATAAATTCAAATTTAACATATATTATATAATATATGTTATATGAATAAAAATAAACATATATTAATCGGCATATGTGGAGGCATAGCCTCTTACAAATCAGTTTACATAGTTTCTAGTTTAGTTAAATTAGGATACAAAGTCAAAGTTATAATGACAAAAAATGCAACAAAATTTATCACCCCATTAACTTTAGAAACCATTTCTAAGAACAAAATAATTACTAATTTATGGGATTTAGACCATAATGAAGTTGAACATATAAAAATTGCAAAGTGGGCACAACTAATTCTAATTATTCCTGCTACCTACAATACAATATCTAAAATCGCATCAGGAATTGCCAATGATGCATTAACTACAATAATATCTGCAAGCAAAGCTCCTACTTATTTTGCAATAGCAATGAATAGTGCAATGTATTTAAATCCTATTTTAAAAGAAAATATAAGAAAACTTAAGACCTATAATTATAAATTTATTGAACCTGATAAAGGATTCTTGGCTTGCTCATCAAATGCATTGGGACGCCTTAAAAATGAAGACAAAATTATAAAAATAATATTGAATGAATTCAATAATCAAAAAAAGTACCTAAAAAACAAAAAAATACTAATAACAGCATCCAGAACCGAAGAATTAATAGACCCAATCCGCTATTTTTCAAATAAATCAACAGGAAAAATGGGATTTTGTTTGGCACAAGAGGCTATTAAACTAGGAGCCCAAGTTACGATTATTACAGGGCCAACCAATGAAAATGAACCAGAAGGGGTTAATATTATAAAAATAAAAACTGCAATGGAAATGTACAAAGAAGTTCTCAAAATATATAATAAATTTGAAATAATAATTGGAGCTGCAGCTGTTGCTGATTTTAAACCCAAATACATTTTAAGCAGTAAAATTAAAAAAAATAAAACCAATAAATTATATATAAAATTAGTAAGAAACCCCGACATAATCAAGCACTTAGGACACAATAAACTTAAAAACCAAATTGTTATTGGATTTTGCGCTGAAAATTCTAAAAATTTAATTGAAAAAGCCAAAGAAAAATTAAAAAATAAAAATTTAGACTTTATCATTGCAAATGAACTTAAATATTTTGGTTCAAGCTTAAACAAAGTTTATATAATAAATAAACAAAGTACAAAAGAACTACCAGAAATGAAAAAATCAGAAGTGGCTAAAGAAATTTTAAAAATTTTGTACTAATACTGCTTTAACAGCTTATCAAATAATCAATAATCTTTTAAAAGCATTTTAATATATTCAGAGTTTGTTTCACTTTTAATTTTTTTAAGCTTATCAGAAAGTGATGAAGATTTATTATAAATAGCTCCTTTTAATGCAAAATGCCTTAAATCAACATTTTTACTGTCAATGATTTTAGAATAAAAATTATCAAATTTACCCTTTTTACTAGCCAGCATTGAAGCAATACCCTTTAAAACATTTGAAGGTCTATTAACATTTTCTTTGTTAGCAATTTCTAAAGCAATTGATAATGCTTTTGGAGGATCTTTATCTAAAAGATAGCTAAACATTGAAATTTTAAAATTACTGTCAATCTTAAAATCAAACATAATGTTTTTCATCTCAATACCGCCAAGATCCATATCAATTAAAGCCTTAGCAGAAGCCTCCCTAACTTTCAGAGACGGGTCGCTTTTAAGTTTATAAATCAAAATATCCTTTGCCGAAAAATCCCTATGTCCTTTAATTGCATTAACAACTTTAAATCTAATATTATCATCAGAATCTCTTAAAAATCCTTGCAAAATCTCTTTAGACTTTAAAGAATTATCTTTAGATAAAGAAGTAATAATAGCTAATTTAACATTTAAATTATTGTTATTATTTTGAAGATATAAATCAGCATTTGCGGTTACTTTATCTGGAGCAAGATATGACAACGCTTCAATTGCAGCAGCCTTAATTGATGGACTCTCATAACTATCTAAAGAAATTTCATAAATTTTATTCTGATAATCAACAGCGGCTATTTTACCAAGAGCAATAAGTATTTCTCTTCTAGCACCATCATTCCCAGAATATTTTTCAAAAACCTCCATCATATTTTTAGAATACTCAAGAGAATCAAGTTCTCCTAGATAATAAGCTGCAATGGACACCACATTGCCCTCTTTATTTTCAAGAATATCAATAAGAGTTTTTTTTAATTTTTCCTTATCATCAAACTCCTTAAGATACAAAATTGCCAAGCTAAATAAAGCATTTGAGTATCTCTTGCTCTCATAATTTTCAAGAATATAATTTGCCGTATCAATACCTCCCGAATATTTAATAGAAATAAACAATTCAAGAATTTCCTTTTTAATCTCAGCATTAAAAGTTTTCTCGAGCCTTTTTTGTAGGGAAAAATTATATTGGCTGTCCCCTGATTTTTTAAGAGCCTTTATAATGCTTGCAACTTGGCTATCAAGCCCATAAAGAATTGTATCGTTAACATACTTAACATCTAAACCAACATTAGAAAAATTCTCACCCCTAGAAGAATTTTCTCTCTCAAGCTTATTTTCTGTAACTTCGGGCAATATAGGAGGACTAGGAAGAGCCGGAGGAGTAACATTTTGAGCATATACATTTAAAATAAACAAAAAAAATAAAAAATTAAAGCATTTCATAAAACATCCCTCCTAATAAATCTAAAAAGCTTATTTATTCCTAAAACAGAATAACAAATAAATAAAATAAAAATACTAATAATTCCTGCCCCAATTAAAAAATAAAGATTTTTTAAACTGAAGCCTACATCCCACTGCAACTTTTCAAAAAAGAAATAAATTGCATATAAAGGGAAAAGCGTAATAATTGACTTAAGAAGAACAAATAAAATCTCAATTAAATCAATTTTAACCCCTCTTTTTAGAATTATAAAATAAAAAACAACTACACAAATCATAAAAGAAATAGATTGAGCTAATGCTAAAGCATTCAAACCATAATAATTAACACCAAAAACAGAAAGCATAATATCAAGAACAGAAAATAAAACACTCAAATAAAATGGTGTTTTTGCATCACGAATAGAAAAATAATATTTTTGAAAAAAATTAAACATCGAATAAAAAGGTAATCCCAAAAGGAAGCATTTTAAAACACCTGCTGTTTTTTGAGTATCGTAAATAGAAAACTTGCCCCCAAGAAGAAATAAATTTAAAATATAATCAGACCAAATAAACATCAAAAAAGATACTGGAATAAAAATTAGCAATAAAATTTTAATTCCATCTACCAAAAGAGTATTTAATTTTGTATTATTGCCTAAAACAGAAAACTCTGCCATTTTGGGGAAAATTACTGTTGCAATAGAAATATAAAAAATTCCTACAGGAAGCTGGTAATAAACTACAGCATTACTAAAAATAGAAACACTTCCTATATCAAGAGTAGATGCTAATGCAAATGAAATTTGCTGAGTAATAATTGAAATAGAAAATCCAAAGATCATGCGAACCCATCTACTTAAAAAATTTAAAAATACTTTTTCTCTAAAATAAAATGTTGGTTTCCAGGCAAAACCAATCATAAGGCAATTTACAAACGGAATAAGAAATTGTAAAACCCCCCCAAAAATTACACCAACAACAGCACTATATATTCCAAAACGCCCATAAAATAAAAATATGCTCAATATTATTCCAAAAGAAAGCATAACAGGAGAAAATGAAGGAATAAAAAAAATTTTATATGAATTTAGAGTAGATACGAAGATTGATGACAAACTTATTAGCAAAATATATAATACCAAATAACTAAATACAGAACTTGCAAAAATTAAGTTTTCTTTCCTATAATAAGATAAAAAATACATAATAGGCTTTGCAAAAATAATCATAATCAAAACAATCAAACCAATAGAAATAACATTAAAGGTAATTACAGTTCTGAAAAAAGAAACAGCTTTTTTGTGTGATTTGTTTTTTTCATATGTAAATTCAGGTAAAAAAGCCGAAGTCATTGCACCCTCTGAAAGAATTTTACGCAAATTATTAGGAATATTGAAAACATAGTTAAAAATATCAGCATCAAGATTTGCTCCAAAATAATAAGAGAAAACCTTTATCTTTACAAAGCCCATTATTCGTGAAAAAAACGTGGAAATCATAACCAAAACTGTAGAAACAACATACTTATTCATAAAAATTTCCCTCTTCATACTTTTTTAAATATTCAGTTCTAAAGTTTACAAAATTATCATTTAAAATTGCAGTTCTTATCTTTGAAATCAATCGAAACATATAGTGAATATTATGTTCACTTGCCAAAATAATTCCAAAAAGCTCTCTGGATTTTATCAAATGCCTTAAATATCCTCTTGAATACCTTGTACACAAGGTACAGCTGCAATTTTTCTCTACCTTAGAAGTATCATCCTTATACTCTTTTCTGCCAATTCGCATTATCCCATTATCTGTCAAAAGAGACCCGTGTCTAGCAATTCTTGCAGGATTAACACAATCAAAAATATCAATGCCGTAGTATATGGCATCAAATATGTACTGGGGAGTACCAATTCCCATTACATACCTTGGTTTTTCTCTTGGTATCAAGAAAGAACTATATTCAAGAATTTCTAAATATTTTTCTCTTGGCTCTCCAACAGAAATGCCTCCAATGGCAATGCCTGGGCTGTCCAATTCTAATATATCATTGATACTTCTTTTCCTTAAATCTTTAAAAAAATTTCCCTGAGTTATTAAAAATAAAAGCCCACTGTACCCCTCTTTTTTATTTTTATAAGAATTAAATGTACGACGAGCCCAATTGGTTGTAATATTTGTGTATAAATTAGCTTCATCGTAATCAATCCCATAAGAACTGCAAATATCAAGTGACATAATAATATCGCTACCAAAAATTTCTTGCATGGCAAATACTCCCTCGGGAGTAAAATGATGATACGATCCATCTAAATGGGATTTAAAATGTACGCCTTCTAGATCAATTTTTCTTAAACCAGAAAGAGAAAACACCTGAAATCCACCCGAATCAGTTAAAAAATTTTTATTCCAAGTTGTAAAATTATGAAGACCACCATATCTTTCAATAGTTTTAATGCCCGGTCTTAAATATAGATGATAAGTATTTGCAAGCATTAAATTGCATTCTAATTTCTCAAGAACAGTGTGTTTTAATCCCTTCATTGCTCCCAAAGTACCAACTGGCATAAAACAAGGGGTATCTACTCTTCCGTGAGGAAGATTTAAGAATCCAACTCTTGCATTAGAATGCTTGTCACCCTTAATTATGCTAAACATATAAATATCCTAAATAATTATTATATATATTATTTCCTAACAATCCTATAAACAAAAAAATTGATAATCAAAAAAAATATAGTTGTAAAAGAGCTTGCTATATATATATGTAAATAACCAAGATCCGCTAAAAAATTAAAAATTACAACAGAAATAACATAAACAACAGCAAACGCAATGCTATTTAATAAACTGAGCATAAAAATATTTTTTTTAAGAGCAAGAGCAATAAATCCAACAGTAAAGCTAAGAAGAATCAATCTAAATGAAAAAAATATTCTATTTAGCAAATCAAGCAATGCATCAGAATAATTTAAATGCTCACTTTTGAGAAAACTTATCCAATTAATAAGTTTAGTAAAATTTAATGCTTTTGATGAAAGCATAACAGTTCTTATATAATCAGGCTCTAGCTTAACAATTCCTGTACCATCAAGAAAATCGTAGGAATTCTCCTGAATTTTTTTACCAACCTTAACAAACTCTCTAATACCATAAAGCTTCCATTTATTATCTCTCCATTCAGCTTTATTTATGTCATACCTTGTTTTAAACTCATCTTTACTGTCTTTAATTATAATCATTAAGTTAGAAAAAGTATTCTCGTCAATATCATAAGATTTAATATTATAAATCTCTCTGGCAAGATCTCTGATTATTATAGTTTTATCACTAGATCCACTATTGCCGATACTATTCTTAACAAGAACATCTCTTCTTGATATAGTATCTATTACTAAATAATTGTCAAAAAAGAAAAGAACAACTGAAATAAATGCACTAATTAAAATGATTGGTCTTAATATCCTAGTAAGCGGAACTCCACAACTAAAAAGACCTATTATTTCATTTCTCATAGAAAGATTGCCAATAAGATTCGAAATGGCAAAAAGAAAAGACAGAGCCACTCCATCTGAGAGAGCTTTTGGTAAATACAAATAATAAATATAAAGAATGTCCTTAAAACCAATATTTTTTTCAAGATAATTTAGAAGATTGACAAATAAATCACCAAGCACAATTAAAAGCATAAAAAGCAAGTTCATAGATACAAAAGTAAGAATGATGCTTTTTACAAAAAGCTTATCTATTTTCATTTTTTTAATAATCTCAAAAAGAGAATTGCTCCTCCAACAACTAAAATCAAATTAGGCAAAATAGTAACAATAATGGGATTTGGTGCATACTGTACAGTATAAACTTTTCCACCAATAAACATTACCCAATAAAAAACACAAACAATAATTGAAATTACAAGCTCAAGAATAATAGAATACTTCCTATTAGAATACATTCCCATTGAAAAAGCCAAAAAAATGAAAAATAAAACTGAAAGTGGTAAACTAATTTTTTGAAAAAATTCAAGATTAAAAAGAGCCAAATTTTGCTTCATGCTTTTATCTTGATAAGGCTTAAAATTTAAATTTAAATTATACATATAGTTTAAATTTTCAAAAAAATAAGATTCATCCATATAATAGTTTTGATTGTATAAATAATTTAAATAAAGATTTGAAAAATTTAAACTTAAAAAGTCCCCTTCTATATTATTTTTTATATTTGAATCTGCAATTAAATTGTTTTGCTTTTTAATTAATTTTATAACATCTCTCATGCTCATTTGCGAAGGAGTTACATAATTTAATAAGAAACCATCGCTAAATGTAACCTGATCGATTGAATATTTCATCTTATCTGCATAAAAATAATCATAAAATCCAATTTCATTGTCTGTTAAAGCAATAGATATAACATCACTTAAAATAAAATAAACTTGAAAATTTTCTTTTCTAATATCAAGATTTTTTGCTATAAATATTCTATCAAATCCCTTAAGCCTAGTGTTATCAAAAAAAGTTACATTCTTATATCCATTTTCCGATTTCTCGCCAGCAACAAAAATTAAATCTCCATATTGTTTGCTTGAATAAGGTTTTAATACCAAATGGGGAATTTCTTCTTTTATTTCATTAAAAATTTTTAACCTGCCAATAGACCCAAGTGGAAGTAAAATATCATTAGATATAAAAGATACAAAAGCAATAACTATTCCCAATTTAAAAAATGGGACAAGCAAATCAAAAATTGATATACCAATTGAACGAAAAGCTAAAATTTCATTGTGAATCTTAAATTTATGAATAGTAAGAATTACTGAAATCAAGGAGGCAAAAGGGGGAGAAAGGGCAATCACCATGGGAAGAGAATATATAATAAAAATAAAAGCTTTAAAAAAAGGAACATAATTTTGAAGAAGTATTCTCATAAAAAATAAAATTTGATTTATAAAAAATACGAAAAAGAAAAATAAAAAAGTAATTAAAAAATATTTAAAAAATTCAGTAATTATGTAAGACTCATAACTGTTTTTTAATATTTTCATCTACAAAAACCAAGCCATTATTAAGAGTACCCAGTATGACATAATTTTCAAATCTAGAAACTTTTATTAAATTCAAATTAAGAAGCCCGTTATTAGGTCCAAAATAATTCCAATTGTCATTCTCGGGATCATAAATTAATAATCCATGATCAAAGGTTGCAAATAACAACTTTTTATCTTTAATCTCCATGTCCATAAAATAATTAACATCAATATTATTAGCAATAACATGCTTCTTATAACTACTTTTACTTAAATTTAATTCAAAAAGACCACCACCATATGTTCCAACAAAATAACTATCCTTATATCCTTTTATAAAATTAATATTTTTTTCATTATCATTCTTGCTAAAAAAATCTAAATGTTCAATTTTTTCCCAATTATCGACATCGATACTATAAATAGCCTTGTCAACCGTCCCAACTAATAATAAATTTCTCACACTATCAAAGCACATTGAAGAAATTTTATTAGATCCAAGTGATACCTTTTTCCAACTTTTTAAATCATAAAACCATAACCCAGAATTTAAAGTACCAACAAATACTCCATTTCTAACACCAAGCAAAGTTTGCACATTGCTAAAATCAGCATTATTAGGAGTATTTATTTGTTTTAAATCTCCGTCAGCACTATCTATACAATAAACAACATTTTTCCCACCAATGTAAATTGCTCCATTATAATTGGCAAAACCTCTAATACCATTTAAAAAAATACTTTTTTTATCTTTAAGGTAAACTCTATAATCATTTTTTTTAATATTATATCTTAAAAGCCCACCTAATATATTAGTTACAAATACATTCTCATTAAAGACAAATACGTCAAAAACGCTATTGTCAAGAAATCCTAAAGATTTTAAGTTTAAATGACTTACCCCAAGTTTATTACTTAAAAAAGCATAAATCTCTTTGTCATAACCTGAAATAGAAAATTCATTAATCTCTTTAAATGCGGAAATTGCATCTGATTTTTCCTTAACAAGATATTTTAATTCAGCTGATCTTAAACTAGCATGAGAATATTTATAGTCTTTTAAAAAGAGATCAAAATTATATTCAGAAAGATCGTAAAAACCATTCTCATAATTTACATACCCGAAAAACAAATTTGCCTTAGCTAACAATTCCCTGCTGTGTTTGTTCTCATTAGCTACTATTTTATTCAAATAATAGTTTGTCAAACCAATATTATTCTTAGCATAACTTTCTCTAGCTTTTTTAAAATAAAAATTATCTTCTTTTAAAAAAGCATTACTAAGAAAAAAAGATTCATTGTCTTTTAATCCTGTTAAATAATCTCTTTTAAATTCACTCTCTTTGCTCTCATTAATAGCTTGATTATCATCAGTAATAACTACTTCTTTTTTTTTCTCTACAAGATCATTAATATGAGAATCTTGAATAGATCTATTTGTAGTAAGACAGGAAAAAAATAAAGTAAAACATATAATACGACTTTTAAATAAATTATTCAAAACAAGCTTCATATTAATTTAACAATCTTTATCTCTAACAATTCCAAGATCAATTTTCCCAAACTTATCTATATCAATTATTCTAACTTTAATTCGCTGCCCTTCTTCTAACTTTGGAGGTCTAACTAATCCCGCATTACCCCTTATATTATCTGTACCACCACCAAACCTAGAATATCCATTGCCGTTTACAAATCTTCCAGAACCATACTTGTTATCTCTGGATTTCAAGCGAGTGCTTAAAAATCCTTCCTTTGTAGGAGTAAGTTCAATAAAAGCTCCAAAACTATTAATCTTTTTAACAGTTCCTTCATAAATTTCACCTACCTTTGGCTCCCTTACAATGCTCTCTATTCTTTCTTTAGCTTTTTGCATCTTAAAATCATCATCACCGAAAAGAATAATTTTCCCATTTTGTTCAATCTGAACCTTAACTTCAAATTCATCTGTTATGGCCTTAACGGTTTTTCCGGTAGATCCTATTACAAGGGATATCTTGTCAATATCAATTTGAAGTTGAACAATTTTGGGAGCATACTTAGATATACCAACTCTTGAATCAGAAATTACAGTATTCATAATAGACAGTATATGTATCCTACCTATTCTTGCCTGCTCAAGAGCATCTCTCATTAAATGTTTAGTAACATTTTCAATCTTAATATCCATTTGAAATCCAGTAATTCCATTTTTTGTACCAGCTACTTTAAAGTCCATATCACCTAAATGATCTTCTTCTCCAAGAATATCACTTAAAACTACATATTGATCCCCTTCACTAATAAGACCCATAGCTATTCCTGCGACTTGTCTTTTAACAGGAACCCCTGCAGACATTAAAGACATGCTACCGGCGCAAACAGTAGCCATTGAAGAAGATCCGTTAGACTCCAAAATCTCAGAAACTACCCTAATAGTATATGGAAAATCGTTTTTTCCAGGGACCATTGATTCTAAAGACCTTTGAGCTAAATGACCATGTCCAATCTCACGCCTACCAGTCATAAGCCTGCCAGTCTCTCCAACTGAAAATGGGGGGAAGTTGTAATGAAGCATAAAATTAAGACGCTTATCACCATCAATATCATCCATTATTTGCTCATCAATGCTTGTACCAAGAGTAGTCACTGCTAAAGCTTGTGTCTCTCCTCTTGTAAAAAGCGCAGATCCATGTGTTCTATTTAAAATATCAACTTCAGCAATAATATCTCTTATCTCATTAGGAGCTCGACCGTCTGTCCTAATCTTATCGTTAAGAATAGAATTTCTAACAATCTCCTTTTCAAAATCATCAAAAGCTTTATGAAAAAGAGATTCATTGCTCTCCGTTAGCTTATCAAGAGAAGAAAAATGGTCATGAGATTTATTTCGCAGCAATGTTATAGCTTTATCTCTATTAAGCTTCCCTTTAACAAAACAGGCTTCTTTAAGCTCAGCATAAATAAAATCCCTAAGCTCCTCTTTAAATTCAAATATTTTTTCTTCAAAAGCTAAAGGAAGTTTTTCCTTCTTGCCTACAATATCTAAAAATTCTTTTTGAGCATTGCAAATTTGCTTAATATATTCATGTGCACCATCTATTGCTGCTAGTAAAATATCCTCACTAACTTCATTAGCACCACCTTCTACCATTGTAATTCCATTCAAACTCCCTGCAACAACAATATCAAGATCAGAATCATGAATCTCTTCAAAAGAAGGGTTTACTATAAACTTGCCATCCAAATAAACCATTCTAACAGCTGCAATTGGACCATTAAACGGAATGTCTGACAAAAAAACTGCCGTAAAAGCAGCATTCATCCCAACAATATCAGGAGGATTAAGCTGATCTGTAGCTAAAGTAGTAGGAATTACTTGAATTTCTCGACCAAATCTTTTATCAAAAAGAGGTCTCATTGGCCTATCTATTAACCTAGAAACAAGTATTTCTTTATCCTTTGGCTTTCCTTCTCTTTTAATAAATCCCCCTGGAATCTTGCCAGCCGCATAATATTTCTCATTATACTCAACAGAAAGAGGAACAAAATCTAAATCTTCTCTTACATTGCTTGAACAACAAACAGTCGCAAGAACCGAAGATCCTCCATAAGTTGCAAGAACAGATCCATTAGCCTGCTTAGCCATAAATCCCGTTTCAAAAACTAACTCGTCTCTACCTATTTTCAACTTTAATATTTTCCTCAAAATTTAACCTCTTTTTATTTTCTAAGACCAAGTTTAGATATCAACATTCTATAAGCTTCTAAATCTTTTTTTTGGTAATAACGCAACAAACTTCGTCTTTGCCCTACCAACTTTAACAAGCCCCTTTTTGAACTATGGTCTTTTTTATTTGTCTTTAAATGTTCAGTTAAATACTTTATTCTACCTGTAATAAGTGCAATTTGAACACCAACAGAACCAGTATCGCTTTCATTTTTCCCAAATTCAGAAACTATTTTTTGTTTTTGCTTTTTATCTATCATAAAGCAACTCCTATACCATTATAGCAAAGCTCTAAAAAACCTCTTGCTATAATTTAAACTAACTACTAAGATAGATTATAATATTTTTTATTAAAAATCACAAAAACCACAAAAACAATTTACTCTTTTTATATTTTATCTTTAATAATAAATTATTAAAATGTTTAAAAAATAAATATAAAACTAAAACATAATAACATATTTATATTTATTTAAACCTATTCCTTGAATAACCGATAATATTTCCCCTTCTCTAGATTTTAAAACCTTAAATTCATTAATATTAATTTGAATTTCAATGTAACCCCCGTTTCTAACAAGATTTATCTTGCTAGAATCAATGTAAACTTTTTCAAAAAAGTTTAAAGATTCTAGAGTAATCAAGGAAGCTTTACTTAAATTTTCACACAATGTAGAATCTTTTAAGCGAAACATGCCTACCTTAGTTCTTTTTAAATTACTAACATAAGCACAAGAATTTAAAGAACAAGACAAATCTCTTGCAATACTCCTAATATAAGTACCTTTTGAACAGTTAATTTTTAAACTAAGCAAAGAAGAGCTAAAATCATAACTTAATATTTGAATATCATAAACATTTACTCTTCGTTTTTTGATTTCAAAATATTTTCCATTTAAAGCAAGTTTATAAGCCCTACTACCATCAATATGAACAGAAGAAAATCTAGGGGGACTTTGATAAATCTCTCCAACAAAATCTTTAAGCTTTAAAGCTATATCCTCTAAATTAGGAATATAATCTGTTTTACGAACTATCCTTCCATTTGGATCAAGAGTATCTGTTTCTAATCCAAATCTAAAGTCTGCTACATACTCTTTATCTAAAGAAGTAAAATAGCTTGAAAGCTTTGTATATTTTCCTATAAGAACAATCAAAATTCCACTTGCAAACTTATCAAGCGTACCAGCATGCCCAACACGATTTGTATTAAAATATTTTTTTATAGGGGAAAGAGTTTTAAAAGAAGTTTTACCTTGTTCTTTATTAATCAAAAGGAATCCATTTTTCAAATTTAATTCTCTCTTGTAGTATTTAATCCTTCAATTATCTTATTAACATAAAATGATTTAGAAAGAGAATCATCCTTAACAAATAATAATTTAGGAGTACTTCTAACTTTAATTCGCTTAACAATTTCACCTTGAATAAATCCCTTAGCATTATTTAAAGCTTTAACTGCATTGTCTAAAGAAGCACCTTCCTTGATTGAACCTATAAACACCTTAGCATTTATTAAATCTTTTGAAAATTCTACTTTAACCACAGTTAAAAATAAATGAATTCTGGGATCTTTAATTCCCCTACTTACTATTAAATTTCCAATTTCTTGAGCAATTAAACTCTCAAGTTTGAACTTTTTTATATCCTTATACATAAACACATATAAATAAAACACTGCTAAGTTTTAAAAGATTTTTTTACCTTTTTTATCTCAAATGCTTCAATTATATCTCCTTCTTTAATATTAGCATAGTTATCAATCATAACACCACACTCATATTGCTCAGCAACTTCTTTAACGTCATCTTTAAATCGTTTTAAAGATGATATTTTACCAGAATGAATTTGTAAACCATCTCTCATCACATTAGTAATCGCATCTCGTTTTATTACCCCCCTAGAAACATAGCAACCAGCTATTACCCCAACTTTAGGGACATTGATTACAGCCCTCACTTCAGCAAAGCCAATAAACTGCTGCTCAACATCTGGCTCAAGCATTCCCTCAAGAACTGATTTAACATCGCTTATAACATCATAAATAACATTATACTTTCTAATCTCAACTTTTTCCTGATCTGCAAATACCTGAGCTTTTGCAGTGGGTCTTACATGGAATCCAATAACAATAGCATCACTTGCTGAAGCAAAGCTAATATCTGTTTCAGTTATTACACCTACTGATGAGTGCACAACTCTTACTCGAACCTCATCATTTGTTAATTTTTCAAGAGAATTCTTTAAAGCTTCAACTGAACCTTGAACATCTGCTTTTAAAATTATTTTAAGCTCTTTAAGCGTTCCTTCTTTTATTGAATCATAAAGATTTAACATGGTAACTTTCTTTACATTTTTAGAAGATTCATATTTTTTAAGATCTTGTCTTTTAGAACTAATCAATTTTGCTTCTTTTTCAGTTTTAGTCACTTGAAAAGGATCTCCGGCCTGAGGCATTGAAGAAAATCCTAAAACACTAATAGCCTTAGCGGGTCCAACGCTCTTAACAGAAGCGCCCTTGTCACTAATTAATGCCTTAACTTTGCCATAGCACGCTCCACCCACAAAAGAATCTCCCACATAAAGAGTTCCATCCTCAATAATAACAGAACAAACTATTCCCCGTCCCAAATCAATCTTTGCATCAAGCACTTTCCCAATCGCTCTTTTAGATGGGTTTGCCTTTAATAACATCATATCTGACTGCAAAAGAATCATATCAAGAAGGTCAGAAATTCCTATATTTTTAAGAGCAGAAATCAATACAAAAATAGTGTCTCCTCCCCAATCCTCAGGTATCAAGTTATATTCTGAAAGCTGATGTTTAATCTTATCAGGATTTGAATCTGGCAAATCAATCTTATTTATAGCAACAATAATCGGAACATTTGCTTCTTTTGCATGATTAATAGCCTCAATAGTTTGAGGCATAACACCATCAATTGCCGACACAACAAGAACAACAATATCTGTAACTTGAGCTCCACGACTTCTCATCACGGTAAAAGCTTCATGACCAGGAGTATCTAAAAATGTTATTTCCCTGCCATTGTAAACAATAGTATAGGCTCCAATATGTTGAGTAATACCCCCGGATTCTGTTTGATTTATATCTACATTTTGAAGCACAGAAAGTAGCCTGGTTTTACCATGGTCAACATGCCCCATTATTGTAATAACAGGTGGTTTTTCAATTCTTTTGCTTTGATCTTCAACTTCTTCTTCTATAACCGTTTCATCATAAATAGAAACAACATTAACTTTTGAACCATATTCTTCAACCAAAATAGTTGCTGTATCAGAATCTATCTTTTCATTAATAGTCACCATTACACCCAAACCCATTAATTTAGCAATCAAATCAGAAGATTTTAAATTCATCTTTCTTGCAAGATCAGAAACAGTAATACTGCCCATAATATCAATTGATTTTGGAATGGGATTAGCCAAATTATCTCTTTTCTTTTTTTGAAGTTGTTCAAAAACCTTTTGTTCAATTGTTTTGCTTTCAGTTTCTGCTTTTTTCCTCTTATAGCTTTTTTGACTTTCTTGTTGTTGTTTTTTCTTCTCACCAAGCTTACGATTTAACTCTTTGCTATTCTCAGAATCTGCTGAAGATGGACTGTTAACAATAGAGGAAACTTTGGGTTTTATAACTCTTCTAAAAGACATGGAAGTAGTATTTTTATTCTGAAAGCTATTTTTAGCAACATATGTTTTCTTTGCAAAACCTTGATATTGAGAAGCTAAAGCATCTCTGTTTTGCGCATATCCGCCAGCTCTATTTCCCCTGCTTTGCAAATATCCACCGGTTCTATTATCTCTGTTTTGTAAATATCCACCGGTTCTATTATCTCTGTTTTGTAAATATCCACCGGTTCTATTATCTCTGTTTTGTGAATATCCACCAGTTCTGTTATCTCTGTTTTGCGAATATCCACCAGTTCTGTTATCTCTGTTTTGTGAATATCCACCAGTTCTGTTATCTCTGTTTTGCGAATATCCACCAGTTCTGTTATCTCTGTTTTGTGAATATCCACCAGCTCTATTGTCTCTATCTTGTGAATATTCAGCTTTGTTGTTGTGCTTATGCAAATCAATAGAACTATTTGAATTATTTTTGCTGCCCAAATCGCTATGTGTTACAATTTTTACCACCTTCTTTTTTAATTTAATAATCTTAATTTTTTTACCATCTTCATTTTTAATATCATCAATATTTTTCGGCAAACCTACTCCTCCTCAAACTCAAAACTAAGCCCTATTTTACAACCCGGACAGGAGGTCATATTTTCATTAATAACAGCGCCACATTCAGGACAAAGAAGCTCTTCTTCTTCTATCTTTTCCGTAGACTCACTATTGTCATTAGCAATTATTATCATTCCCTCTTTTAATATTTTGTTAATTTCTTCTTGTTTTTCATAACTGACTCCAAGATTAAAAAGAACCCCTTCATCTGCTTGCAAAAAATTGTTAATATCATTAAGTCCCTCTTTTGATAAATTAGAAATCACAGAAGAATCGAGCAATTTAAGATCACTTATTTTGTTGATTTCCTCAAATTGTTCTTCTTCAGCAACATCTTGCATGACTTTATCAAACATCTCAAGTGTTTCTTGCTTAAACTCTGAATTAGCTTTCATTTCTGCAAATTGACTGCTGGTTTTAACATCAATAGCCCAGTCAAGAAGTCTATTAGCAAGTCTAACATTTTGACCCATCTTACCTATGGCAAGGGAAAGTTGATCATCGCTAACAACTACTAAAGCTTTATGCAAATCCTCATCAAGGATATAAACATGATCTATTTTTGAAGGAGTTAAAGAATCTTTTATGAATTCTTTAATGTCTTTGCTATAAGGAATAATATCTATTTTTTCTCCTTCAAGTTCCTTAATTATAGATTGAATTCTGACTCCTTTTTGACCTATGCAAGGACCAACAGGATCAATCTCTTCTTTTTCAGAATAAACAGCTACTTTGATTCTGTAACCCGGATCACGCACTATTTTATGAATCTTAATAATGCCTTCTTCAATTTCAGGAATTTCAAGCGCTAAAAGCTCTTCAATAAATTTTGGATGGGTTCTAGAAAGAATAACCTCAATACCATTTTTTCCCTTTTTGACATTATAAACTAAAGCTCTAATCTTATCGTTAAGACTATAAACTTCTCTTGGAGACTGATACTTTTTAGGGATTATACCATCCGTATTGCCAAGATTAACATAAAGATCCCCATTTCTATTTTGTTGAACATATCCAATAACAACTTTATTTAATTTGTTTTTAAATTCCGACAAAATCTCATTATCTTCAATTCCTTGCAAATCATTTTTGGTTCTTTGTTTTGCAACCTGAATAGAAAGTCTATCAAAAACTTTAGGATTAATTTCAATATAAGCATAATCACCTTCTACAATATTTTCCTTTGAGATATCTTTTGCTAATATTTCAAGCAAAGAATCTTTTACATCCTCTACAATTTTCTTTTTTGCATAAACTACCAAATCTCCAGTATTATCATCAAACTGAACAAAAGCATTCTCATTGCTTCCAAAATACTTTTTATAAGCTATCAATACCGATTCTTTGATTGTCTTTCTAATAGAATCCACACTCATGCCACGATCATTTGCAATACTTACAATCATATGTCCCGTGCCCTTTATCATCCAAATCTCCTCCTTAAACTAATCTGGCCTTCTTAACATCACTATAAAAAACATCTATTTCTTTGCTATCTGTTTTAAAAATAAAACTTTTTGATTTCGATTCCAATATTAAACCCTCTTCAAATTCATTATCTAGCATTAATTTAATTTTTTTACCTTCAAAAATTTGAAACTCTCTGTCACTTTTTATTTTTCTATCTATCCCTGGAGTGGAAAGTTCCAAAGTAAAACTATATTTAAGACTCGCTTCCAAAACTAATAAAATTATCTTATGCAAATCAGCTAGTAAATCAATACCTAAAGAAAAATTTTTACTATAAAGAACTATTTGAATTTTCCCACTATTTTTATTTCTAAAGATATTAACTTCTAATATTTCAACATTTAAACGTTCTGTTAAATTTTTTATCAAATTATAAACTTCATTGTTTTTATCAAAACATTTAATCAACTATATTCCTAAAAATAATAAGGTTCTTCTTAAAGAACCTTATTAAATACATAACTAAACCTTATCTCAAGGTTACCACTTAGAAAAAATAATGTCAACATTAAACCAAATTGTAAGATTTAGCCAACGAAAACTTTATAACCTTACAAGCTCCAAATTGCATAATAAGCTCTTCACAAATACAAATAGATGTTCCTATAGTAATAATATCATCAAGCAAAACAACCTTTTTAAATTGAAAATTTTTATACTTTGATCTTAATTTAATTTTATTTTCAAGATTTTCAAATCTAAGATTTCCTTTCATTAGTTTTTGACTTTTACCATACTTTCTTGAAAAAATATTTATGTAATTAAATCCAAAACGCCTTAATAAAATACCAATATATTCCATATGATCAAAACCATAAAACAATTTTCTTTTAAAGCTACAAGGAATAGTTACTATTTGATCAAAATCAATATTGATTAAACATTTAGCAATTTCACTTGCCAAAAATCTACCAATTGACTTTTGCCCATCTCTCTTATAAGATGAAATTAAAGATTTATAATGCTTTTTATATTCAAAAAAATAAATTAAATCCATTAAATTTAATTTTAAAATTAAAAAGTGACTTACATTGATCACAAAGAGCATTAGAAGTCACATTATCTTTTCTCACAAAAAATATAAAAAGGTAAAAATATGCTTTTTAATACGTTTAAATAATTCATACTAGCTGGACTGAGAACCAACTTTTAAAATAATTTGATTTAACAGCTCCATTGATTGAAAAGGAGTAATATTATTGATATTTATATTAGAAATAAAATTTTTTAACTCTAAATACTCATTTATTCCATTTAATTTAACATTATCATCGATGCTACTTTCCAAGATTTCTTTATCACAACTATCAGAAGAAATATAGGGAAAAAATTCTAAACAAGAGTTACTCTTTTGATTTAATAAGCTTTCTAAAATAACACTAGCTCTATCTATTACCTTTAAAGGAAGTCCCGCTATGCGAGCAACGTAAATCCCGTAAGAATTAAGAGACGGTTTTTCTTCAACTTCTCTTAAGAAAACAAGATCATTGCCTTGCTTTTCAATCTTCATTGAAAGATTAATAAAAGCCTCATGATTAATAGAAGAAAGCTCATGAAAATGTGTTGCAAACAAACTTCTAGCTTTAATATATTCTAAAATATATTCTATAATAGAGTAAGCAATAGCAAGCCCATCATTTGTACTAGTACCTCTTCCAACCTCATCCATAATTATCAAACTCTTTTCTGTTGCATTTCTTAAAATATTAGCTGTTTCGTTCATTTCAACCAAAAAAGTAGATTCCCCTTTTGCAATATTATCACTTGCTCCAATTCTGCAAAAAATTTTATCTGTAATACCTATTACAGCTTTAGAGGCTGGAACAAAAGAACCTATATGTGCCATTAAAGTAATTAAAGCCACCTGACGCAAATAAGTTGACTTACCTGCCATATTTGGGCCAGTAATTAAACCAAAATACCTTTCTTTATTAATTCTTACAAAATTTTCAGTAAACATTTCAGTATTTTTAACATAACGCTCAACAACAGGATGCCGAGACTGGTCAAGAAAAATTTCTTTACCGGATGTTAAAATAGGTCTTTTATATTCATTTTTTTTAGCTAAATAACCAAAATTAACAACTAAATCAATATATGCAAAAAATTCTGCAACCTTCTTAAGCACCTTATTATGCTTAACAACATTTGATGCTATTTTATCAAAAATTTCTTGCTCAAAAGTAGCTAAATTGTCTTCAGCATTATTAATCTCCATTTCAAGAGAAATAAGCTTTTCTGTTTTATATCTTTTTGAAGAATTTAAAGTTTGACTTTCTTTAAAATGAGATGGCACTTGAGCATAATTACTCTTTGTAACTTCAAAGAATAATCCTCTATTATTAGTTTTCCTAATCTTTAAATTATTAATTTTGCTAAGCAGTTTCTCTGATTCAAGATATTCGTCAATATATTTACTTGCATTAAGCTTTAAATCTTTTAAACTATCAAGCTTTAAATCGTACCCTCTTTTAATAAGCTCATCAGATGCACTTGAAATTGCACTATTTATTAAAAAATAAACTTTAGAAATGCTATCCTCTTCAAACTTATCAAAATTCCAATAATCAAAATTATGCTTATCAAATAGCTTTTTGACCAAAAAAAACGAAGAAAGGGCTTTTTCAATAAATAAAAAATCTTTTTTAATATATCTTTTCATCTGAATCCTAGATACTATTCTCTCAATATCCCATATATTAATAAAAGTTTCTCTTAAAGTCACAGTTAAGCCAATATTTTTACAAAAAAATTCAACATGATCTAATCTAGTATTAATCTCAGGAATATTTAAAATTGGATTTAAAATAAATTCTCTTAAAAGTCTTTTTCCCATTGCAGTTTTGCAATCATTTAACACAGAATATAATGAATATTGAGAAGAAAAATCATTGTTATTCTTTACAAGTTCAAGATTCACTTGAGTTACGTCATCAAGAAACATGTACGAAGAATCGTTATTAATATCTATTTTATCAATATTGATTAATAAATTTTTCAAATTATTTTTTATATGATTTATAATAAGAAAAATTGAAATGTAGTAGGGTTTCTCCTCATCAAATCCAAGAGAACTTAATCTAAGTATGTTAAAATGCTCCTTTATTGTTTTTATTGCAATATCTTTATCAAGATGCCAGGTGGGAATTTTGTTGATTAAAAAACGATTAAGATTAAGCTTCTCTAGGTATTCATAATAAAAGTTTTCAGAAACTATTATTTCTTTAGGAGAGTATTTCTCAAGATCCCTTTTAAGCTTTTCAAAAAAGCTATTCTCATAAAATATTATTCCAAGACTAGAAGTAGATAAATCTATATAAGAAAACGAATAATAATTTTTATAATCACTAATGGCAACTAAATAGTTATTAACATCGTCATTTAAAAAATCTTCATCAATAATAACACCTGGGGTTATTACCTCAACAACCTCTCTTTCTAAAGGTCCCCCAGAAGTAAGATTGGAAGCCTGCTCACAAATTGCAACCTTTTTATCAAATAAAATTAATTTTCTTATATATTCCTTACTAGCATGATAAGGCACTCCACACATTGGGACATTTTCTCTTTTTGTCAATGTTAAATTAAGAAGTTTGCTAGCCTCAATTGCATCATCAAAAAACATTTCATAAAAACTTCCTACTCTGAAAAAAAGAATGGCATCTTTATACTTTTTCTTAATATCTAAGTACTGCCTCATCATTGGAGTAACATTTTTTTCCATATGCTTCCTAAATAACATTGAATTATCATTGATATTATAAAATAAATATAATTCAATTAAAAAGAAAGAATGTAAAATAAAAAAGCCTTTAAAAACAATATTTTTATGCAATTTAGTTATTAGCAAGCTCACTTTTTAAAATTCAATGTACTTTTAAACTTATTTTAAAATAGAATAGTATTTAGATTTGCATTCAATCTAATTAAATAATTGCAAATTAAAAAAAGAAAACAGAGCCTTAAAAGATAAGTCTTAAGGATTTTTATTATCCTTTTCCAAAAGATGCTTAATAACACTGTCTGTTATATCAACAGTGCTATTATGGTAAAGAATATACGGATTATTTTTTTTCATAATCAAAGAAAACCCATTAATCTCTGCAACATATTGAATACCGCCAAGTATTTTGCTTAAAGATTCACTATTATTATTTAAACTATTGATATTAGCTAATCTTTGCTGTTCTAAATTATTCTTTGCTAAACTAGAAACTCTTTTTAGCTCATCAACTTTTAAATTATATTGGTTCCCAAAAGATCTTGCGCTGTCTAAATCGTTATCAGCAATCGATCTATCATACATTTGCTTTAAATTTTTAAGCTCTAAATTTAATGTATTTATTTGTTCTTGATACCGATTTTTTATTTGATCAATACTAGCCTTCAATTGAGGATTTAAAACTTCAATTACAATTCTATCAAAATCAACAATACCTATTTTAACAACATCTATTGAAAAAGCATTAAAAGACAATAAAAAAAACAATGGTAAAATCAAAAAAAACACAAATTTCTCCATAGCATTATATTAGTATCTCATTTCAATTCCTAAGAAAAATTTAAATCCAGAAAAATATTTGTAATAACTATTAACTTTGTCATTGTCAAAATAAAAAGGATAAGCTATTACAAAAGACAGTGGTAGCTGAGGCAAAAGACTTCTAATTCCAGTTCCCCAACTAAAAGCAAAGCTACTAAAAGGCCTAAACAAAGAATTTTCTTGGCCCTCTAAAGAATAGGAAGCAAAATCTAAGAAAAAAACATCCCAAACTAAAATATTTTTTAACAAAGGAATAGATATTTGCACAGTATTTACAAAGGAACTGTAAATATTTTTCAAAATCCCCCAGCCTCTAGCCTGCATAAAATTTTCACTAAGAACTATGTGATGATGAGGTTGAATTTCTATTTCAAAACCATTACCAAGAGGAGGCAATATATTTGAATATACGCTCCTTAAGGTCAAAATAATATCAAAATAAGGAGTAAACACATCCTCATACCCTAAGAGAGAAAAATACCTCTCAAAGGTTGTAGCAGATTTAATAAAATGGCTCTGGCCAAATAAAAATCCACCGAAAAAATCAAACTGCTGCTTAAGTAAAAATCCATTATTAGACAAAGAAGTTGAATTCCTTGTATCCCAAGCCGCACTCAAACTAAGAGAATTTTCAAATCTAAAAGTTTTGTAATTATCTCTTAAATAATAATTTGAAGGCCTGTTAACATCGTTATCATAAAAAACATATTTTAAAGAAGTTTGCAAAGTACCAAGAAGAGTTTGCTTGCCAAGATAATTAGAAAAAGTATATCCTGTAAACGCTCCAAAACTAAGCTTAAGTAAAGAATAATTCATGGCATTAAAATCAGAAAAGCTTTTAACATCTCGATATTCTTCCCAGCTTGTAAATGGATCAGGAACTTCCCTTTTGCCTGAGAAAATGGGTCCATTAATATCTTGATAAGCAGTATTAACAGAATGTGAAAAATCTATAAATCCCCCCACAGTCCATCTTTTCTGGAAAAACCAATTATCTCTAAATGTCAAACTAAGACTTTGCTCTAAAAAAGACAGATTCAATCTTGCAGCAAAATAGTAGCCTAAGTTTAAAAAATTAGAAAGCTCCCATTGTCCAAATACTGAGAATGGAAACGAAGAATTTGAATTGCCTCCAAAATTCATACCAAACCCAAAATTACTTGTTGCTCGCTCCTCAATGTTTAAATTTATTTTCATAAGCCCTTCTGTATTACTTGGAACAATATCGGGAGTTACATTTGAAAAATAACCAAGCTGCTGTAAATTCACCATACCCATTTTAAACTTATCCAAACTAAAAACATCTCCCTCTTGAAGGGGTATTTCCCTAAGTATTACATGAGTAGCTGTATTTTTATTTTTAGAAACAGTAATAGACTCAATATGAGCCTTATCCTTTTCTAAAATTTTAATTGAAGAATCGACAAACTCTCCTCTTATCTTTTTTGAAGGAATAATTTCTGTAAAAATATACCCTTCTTTAAAATAACTTTCCCTAATCTTGGCAAAATCTTGCTCAAATTTAGAATCATTATAAATATCACCTTCCTTAAAGGTAATAAAACTTTTTAATTCTTCTAAACTAAAAACCGAATTACCGAAAATTTCAAGCTTTCCAAATTTAAAAACATTGCCTTCTGAAATAAAATATTTCAAAAAAACTTCCTTTTCCATCTTTTTAGAATCTTTAAGAGAATCTTTAATATCAACAGTGTTATTGATAATCTTAATATCAATATATCCATTATTTTTATAAAAAGACTCCAATTGGCGCTTGTCCTTATCAATATTGCTTTTCAAATATTTACCATCTGAAAAAAGGGATACTACTCTTGATGCTAAAGATTTTCTCAAAGTGCTACTTTTAAAGCTTAAATTTCCTTCAAAGCCAATCCCTTTAATAACATATTTGGGTCCGGCTACTATATTAAAAATAATATCAACCAAATTTTTTTCTTCTTTGATTTCAAAGTTTACAGAAACTTCAAGATATCCCATGTCTTTATACATCTCTTCAAGCTTGCTAAGCCCTTTGTTAACACTTGCAAGATTTAAAGGTTCATTAACCTTAATATTTACCTTCTCAACAAGTTCGCTATTCCAAAAAACTCTACTGCTATCAGAAAAAACAACAGAATTAACCAAAGATTTTTCTTTTACAATAAATGTAATAAAAAGCTCCTCACCATCTATTTTGAACATTGGCTTAATAAGTCCGGAAAAATAATCAAGAGAATAAAGATCAATTTGCAATTTATCAAAAATTTCATTAGAATATGCCGCGCCAATATAAGGTTTCAAAATATTAACAAAATCTCTCTCTTTCTTATTCTTAAGTCCTTCAAAATTAATACCCTTTATTATTTTCCCCTTATAATTTTCAACTTGACCAAAACTAAAAACAGTAAAAAACATTAAAAAACTTACAAAAAACAAACTTCTGATTGAACCCATCTTAACCCCTTAACAATTTAATATTTAAATTTCCAAGAAATGCCTATATTATTTCCTATCCCATCTAAACCCTTTTTCATAAAATTGTAATCAAACTCATAATTAACCAAAAAAAATGGAGAATCAAACTCAATACCCAAATTAATAACAAAATTTAAATCTTTTGAAAAAGGAGTCATTTGTTCTTTCAAAAAACCAAAACCCCCACTAATAAAAACACCTTCTACAAGATATTTACCTACTTTAACACTTGTATTGTCAAGAACATCTACAAAAGTAGGATTTCCAATTTTAAAAAAATTACTATTAATAGAATTCTTTAATATATCTGTCTTTATACTCAATAAATCTAAGTTTAATACAGAACGCATATAATCTTCAATGGGTTGAATTAAAAAATCAAGAGCAATGTCACTTACTATCCCAATCGCCATTTCAGCGGCATTGGTCCCCACTGAGCGCAATCCTCCTTCGGCACCCCCTATTGTTGAGCCTGAAAGCAAATATTTAATCTCCTGTTCAGTTCTAGAGGGGTAAGACATAAACTCAATTTTCCACAAACTTAAAGGGCTATCAATGCTTATTGTAACAAGCAGTTTATCATTTCTATCTTTAATGGTATTTGTAGCCTCTGCCTTTATCCATGGATCAAATTTAGTTCTGTTCTCATTAAAAGATATATAAGATCCACTTTTAAAGATAAATTTTTTATTATTATAATTAACAAAACCATTTGCAATATTTAAATCACCTTTAAGAATAAAATCATCTGTTTTTGTATCAGATTTTATTATAAGCTTATCTCCTCTTGAAATAGTAGCTTGTAAAAAAGAAATATTACTATCCGGCCAATGAAAAGTAACACCGCTGTCAAAATTTATTTCAAGATCAGTCAAAATATCAAAATCTAGAACATTAATATCAGCAGTTTTCGCTCTTTTTGCTTGCTTGAAGGGGTTTACCAATAAATTGACAATAGAGCTTTCAAGAGAATAAACCCAGGCATTTGCAATATTTAAAATCCCTTTGAACATAATTTCATCGGCATTCCCTTCGATTGAAAAATCGCCTAAAGCATAACCTGTAACGCTTAAGGCAATTTTATCAAACTTAACAGGAACTCCCGTTCTGCCAGTCACATTAATATCTATTTTGTAATAATCAATAATAGTATCACTTAAAAAATTTAAATTTAAACTAGTAGAAACAAAAATCTTAGAGTATCGATCTATATTAAACTCATTGCTAAAAATGATTTTATTATCCTGAATTTCAACTGGCATATCAAATATTTCTAAAGCTCTATCACCGCCAAACTTTCTAGAAGCTCTTAAATACTCAGTACTTATTGATCCTTTTTTAATATTTAAACTCCCATTAATATTGGGATCATATAAATCCCCATCAATATCAAATTCACCATTTAAAATAAGATCGTAAAGAATAAAATGATTATCAATATTAAATAAAAAATTTGAATCCAAAAAATCTTTAGTGATTGTTTTTGAATCAAATTTAATATCTCTAACATTTCCAATAATTTTATTTTTAATTATTTTGCCTGATGAATTAAAACTAAGAGGCAAATAATCTTTTAATATAAAATTATATTCTCCACTGCCATAATGATATAAAACATCAATAAGGTCATAATCAATTGAAGTCATATTGAATTTTTCAAAATCATTACTAAATTCAACTGTAAGATTAGATAAAGACTCATTTTTATATTTAATATCTCTAAATAAAAATTCTCCCTCTGTTTTAGTTTTCAAAACTCCAAATTGCTCTTCATCTCTACTTTCGAAATTCCTAAAATTTGCATTAAACTTATAAGAAAACAGATCGCTATTAAAAACCATATTAGATACACCTATAGAACTGCTTAAATCATATCTTAGACTACCAGTGAGAAACTCCCTTTTATTGCGCTTGACTTTTATATCATATATGTTAAGCTTATTGTCCAATAAGCTTAGATTTAGAGAAGCCTGCAAGGAAACACCAAGTAAAGTTAATTTATCGGACTCAATATATCCACTTAAAGAATAATTTTCAAAATTATCCTTCTTTAAATTTAATAAAAAATTACCATTAGCCTTTCCCTCCAAAAGAGATAAGGAGCTAAAATTATAAAAATCTAAATCTTGAAATTTAAGTAAAAAATAGCTTCCATGCTCATCTGAATTAACCCCTAAAAAATATCTCTCTGAATTTAAACTAGAAAATAAATTCAAACTTCCATTAAAATTATCTTTTAAATTAAATTGTCCATATCCTTGTAAATTTGAAAGTTTATTTACAAGCTTAACATCAGAAATATAAAATTTATCATATTCATAAGAGCCTTTAAACCCAAAATTAAAATTATAAGAAGGTATTTTAGAAACTTTTATTATATTCAACTTATCTATTTTAAATTGTAAATCGTCATTAATACCCAAATAATTCCCATGAAAATTTAAATTTATCAAAAGTTCAGAAGTTTTATTGTAAATCTTAAATCCATTAACATTAAGATTGTAAATTATTTTAGAATCAAAATAATTAAAATCTAATTTAATACCAAGAGGAGATTCCGCAATAATAAACTTATTTTTAAAATTAACATTAAAATTCAAAGGATAATTTTTATCCAAATAAGAAAAATTCGTACTAATATTAAATCCACCTTCAAATAGCTCAACAAACAAACTAGAATACAAATTATAATCATTGTACTGCAAATCAAAATTGTTTGATTTGTAAAAATTTTTTTCTCCACTCGCATCAAACATCAATTTGAAATTGTCTAACTTTGAAAATACTGTGAAACTGAATTTTTTTAATCTATTTTTATGATAATCAAATTTATTTAAATTAAAATCAGAAACTAAATTTAAATATTTGCCTGAAAATAAAGTCTTAGGAAAAAAATTTATTAAGTAAGAACTAGGAAGAACTTCTTTTAAAAAAAGCAAAGGAAACTCTTTAATCCCCAAATTAAAAAAAAATTCCTCATTATTAAGATCACCTTTTAAAGAAATTTGAGAATTTTTATTTTCTAAATAAACCAAATAGTCAACAAAAATTTTATCCTTTAAAAAATAAGTTTTGAAACTTAAATTTTGAAAACTAAGATTTCCAAAACTAAAATTATCAGACTTAACCGAAAAAATATTTTTATCTTTTTTAAAATCTAAATATCCATTTAGATCGTTAAAGTCTAAAATTTTTGCAGACTTAAAATTAAGGCGTCCTATTGGAAGCAAGTCTTTTAAAGAATAATAACCCTTATAGTTTACAACTCCCCTTTTAAGCTTTAAAAAAGCATTCTTAACACTTACAATGCTATCATCACCCTTGATCTCAAGTTGTAAACCTTGAACTTCCTTACCTATAGTATCTACATTTAAAGAAGAATCTATTATTCCTGCATATCTTAAATCTTTGCCATTTAAATCATAAGAAAATGCCAACTGACCATTTAAACTTATATCAAAATAATCTTTATAAACTTCAAAATCTTTGTTTAACTTAATCCAATCCAAAAGATTAACATTGAAAAATAAAGCATCTAATCTAATAAAACCATTAGCCTTATCATAACTTAAATTAAAATCAAAATTCTCTCTTCGTAAATTAAAAATTTTTAAATTTCCTTTTGAATAATTTATTTGAAATCCTTGCTCAAGCAAAGAGAAATAGCTTGTTTTAAATTCAAAAAAACTAAAATTAACATAACCATCCTCAAAGCCTTTTTTGAATTTTCCCTCAAAATAGAAAGTTGAATCTAAAATTCCATCATTAACTCTTTCAGACGGCAAATTAACTTCTAAAGTTTTAACGGTGTTAAAATCAACCACAGAGGTAAATAAAAAATCTTCATCTACGGTGTTTAAGGAAAAATTTTTAACCTTAAAATTTAAAAAACTATTATTTTCATTAAGCTTAATATTAATATTAATATTTTCTAAATTAATATTTAACCTATAAAGATAATTTAAAATTTTACTTAAAATCACATTTCCATTGTCGGAATAGACACCGCTAGTAATGCTGGGATTAAAATCATCAGATAAGCTAAAATCGTTTATATCAAAATTCAAGTTACTCCCTTTAACATAAACATTCAAAATAATATCTTCATCACCTAAAATTAATTTAAACAGATTTAAATCTACTCTAACAATGTCTATTAATATTTTACCTTTTCCATCCAAACTTAACTCTAAGCCGTTTATTTTAATGGATGATAAAAAATATGGTGAAATTTTATCATATTTAATCCTAAAGCCAAATTTTGATTCAAAATATTTTATAACAAAAAACTTTGCAAAATAAATTTGAACTTGAACAAATAGATTAATGGAAAAAATTACTAAAATAAAAACAAAAACCGGTAAAATCAACAATAAAAACGTCTTTTTTTTAAAAAACTTCAAATTCATACACTCATATATTGATAATTATTATTATATAATAATTATCAATAACCTAATTATTATCACCAAAAGAAAGGAATAAAAAATATTTGTGATTAAAATTTTAAGAAACTTTTATTGCATAGAAGGAATTGATGGAAGCGGAAAAACAAGCATTATAAACAAACTAAAAGTTCTTTGCAATAATGAATCAAAGTATTATTTCACAAAAGAACCATCAAGCGGAATAATTGGAGAAATGATAAAAGAACAATTAATGAATTTTAAAAATCCTTTAAAAAAATCTACATTTGCGTATCTTTATGCAGCAGATCGACACGATCATTTATATAAAAAGGGCGGAATACTAGAAATTCTAAAAACAAAATCTAAAAAAATAATAACTGATCGATATTTATTCTCATCAATCGCCTATCAAGGAAAATTGGGATATGAATTAAATAAAAATTTTCCATTGCCTGAGAAAGTATTCTTTATTGAAATAGGCCCAAACATAGCTTATGAAAGAATACAAAAACATAGAGCACAAAGTGATCTTTTTGAACTTGAAAAATACAAAACTTTTGAACACATTGCTCTAAAATATTTAGAAATATTTAAAAAACTAGAAAAAAAAATTAATGTGATTTATATTGACAATTCAACAAAAGATGATTTAGATAAAAATGCAAAAAAAATTTTTAATCTAATAAAATTCTAATATAATTAATGATATGATCCACTATCAATGGAATTATTTTCTTAAAAATGTTACTTTTCAAATAAGTTTAATTTTACTTTTTTTAGTAGCAGTTTCAAAGATAAATGCATCGTCCAAATTTTATTATGCAGAACAATGGTATGTAATTTTTCATGCTCAAATGAAAAAAAATCCTAAAAACTACAAGAAAAACATATTTTTTCTCCAAAAAGCTTTAAAATACCCATTTGGAAATCCAAAATATTCACTAACCAAAATAGAAACGAAAAAGCAATGGATAAAATATAAACTTCTTTTCAAAATGCATGTAAACCTGCTTCTAGTTAAGCAAAATTTATATTTGGGAGACTTGTTCGACACAAGAAATTTATATTTTTTCAAAACTTCAGAAAAAAATGAAATTATTCTCAATTTAGAAAAATCAAAAAAATTATATAAAATGGCTATTAACTACTACAATGAAGCACTAAAATATCACAAAAAACTTGAAAATTACAAATATGTTAAACTGGAAAAAGATGGAATAACAAGCTGGGAAAACGAATATCATAAAATTTCTCTTAAAGAATTAGATTATTATGATATTATTAAAAAAGAACTACTAAGAATTGAGAAAACTAAAGTATTTTTTGAACAAAAACCAAACTATTATTAAAAAAATTCTTTGCCTTCCTTGGAAAAAAAAATTTTATTTATATAATCCTTATTTAAAGAAAACTTTAAAACAAGATCTTTAAAATTATCTTTACTTAAAATACTATATTCTGAGAAAAGAGTTATTAGCGCTCTTTCCGCTAAAAAAGGTAGATCTAAAATATTTTTTAAAACTTTAGATCTAAATTCACACGCTTTCTCACTATCTAAAGAATTTATAAAATTAGAATTTTTAACATCGGTACTTAACGCTACAATTTCACCTTCAAGAAATTTTTTATCTCCTTGTGAATATAATAAAGCAAACGGCTTTAAAAAAGAAAAAAAATACTCCTTACCCACAAGATAATGATGCATTGAACATCTTGTAGAATAATTCGGGTAAATAGCAGATTCAATCTCTTCATCGCCACCAACAATAAGCAGAGGATCAAAATAGGGGGCTGGAATTTCTTTATTGTTGTAAAAATAATACCTATAAGAAAAAAAAGATTCTTCCATACAATCAATGTGCCCACAATAAGCTCCAAGCTTATAAAGCTTGTCCGAATATTCTACCAAAAGCTTAGCAGTATCATTAAAAGATTCTTTTCTAAAATTATAAAGCAATGTAGGCAATATAAACAAAATATTTTCATTTAGCGAAATTTTATTTAAAACAAAAATTAAACGTTCATCATAAAAACATGCCTCATCAATAATAAAAGTACCATAACTAGGGTTAGAAGCTATTAAGTTTTCAATATCAAAAGAGCTGCTAGCAAAACCAATCTCATCAATTTTATCTTTTCCGCCACCTCTATACGGTATTACATTTTCTGGATAATCCTGAAATCTTCTCTTATCAAGAAAATTTCTAATAAAAAATACATTAACCCTATTCCTATCTCCTTTAATAATATTACTCAAAACCTTAAAAGACTTTTTTCTTACAATAAGTGAATCTTTATAAATTTTTGCAGCATATTCTGTTTTTCCACTTCCCATAGGCCCAACTACAAGAATTAAATTTATTTTAACTTTAAAATCAAAATGACTAATAGACACAACGTTATTTAATTTAGTATCTTCTTTACTGGCAAAGTCTAAACAAAAGCCCAAAAATAACCCCCCAAAACAAATTTAATTATACAAATAAATAACAGCAAGAAAACATTAATACCACAAACCCAAAAATTAATATTAAAACTTCTATTAAGATTATTCTTAAAAAGAATAATAACTTTCAAAACAATCATCATCTAATAAGACTTTCTTTATTTTTAATTTACCCTTCTCGTAAATCTCAACATAATTAAATTTTTTAGAACCATTAACTTTCCTATAAATTGAAACCAAGCTTCCAACTACATAATTTTTAATTTCTACTAAATTAGATCCAAAATACTTTCTTTTACTTATTAAACTTGATCTAATATCTAAAACAGATTTTTTTTCAAAAAACAAATTTAAAGCATTGGATAGAAAAAAATCTTTAATATTAGTCAATAACAACTCCCTGATTCCAAGACTATTAAAATCATAACCTAAATTATTAAAAAGATTGAACTTAAAAGTATGTAAAGCAAAGGTATAAACATCCCTTTTATTAGGGTATTCAACCTCAATCATATCAACGTAAGGGTAAACAGAATAATTTATTTTATAACCAAATAAACTATTCTCATAATAAACTGGAAAATTGTCTTTAAAATAAACTTTATTAAAATACTTGTTATTTAAACTAAATTTGTTTGCAAAATCTACTATTCCTGAAAAAATACCCACTAAAACGCCATCTTTAAGTATGGCTATATTATTTTTATTATCAATACAATAAATTCCTGACAACCTTTTGTAATCTTCTAAAAATTTATTCTTAATATCAGGATCTTCTAAAAGATCATAAAACATTTTATATTCATTTATTGTCTCAGGAGGAAACTTTTTAAAAGCCTTATAAGCTTCAATAGGGTCTAAAAGTTTGTATTTTAAAAAATACATACTATGAATTCCATTATATTCTTTAATTTTACTCTTAAGAAAAGAAAACAAAGAAACAGAATTGTCATAATTAAAATCTGAATTTCTAAATATATAATTAATATTTTCGGGCGTAAAGAAAAAATCTTCTTTGGATTTAATAGTATTAAAAATACTAAAAAAAAACCTATCTTCTTTTAAAAACCACTTAAAAAATAAAAAATCATTACCATACAAGTAAAAAGCTTGAAATAAAACTTTTTTAAAATCGTCTCCAAAACTTTCAAGTCTTCCAGAAGCCTCAAGCCTCATGCAAATTAAATCTTTATCTATTTGTAATTCTTTATTTAAGTTTTCATACAAAGCAATAATTTCTTTATACATATTCTTATTATTTTGCCTTAAAAGTAATGAAAAATAATAAGCGTATATTTCTTTAAGAGTTGTTACTTTAAAATTATTAATATTAATTGCTTTTTTTAATAAATAAATTCTATCTATTAAAGGAATATCTTCTTTTAACGAAAGCTCATAAAGAGAATCTGAAGCTAGCAAATTAAAATCAAGAGATCCATAAATTAAATCATTGCCTTTTTGAAAATTGGGAAAATTTTTAGACTCATTAAAAAGAATACTTGAAATATCTTCATCTTCTTTGGTTAAAACTGCACCTAGGTTTATAGAAATAAAAAGAATAAAACCTATCTTTAAATAAAACATAAACACTTATCCTAAACTTTTATTTCCTCCTCCTTTACTTCTTTTGCAATAGAAGAGTCTACTGTAAATAAATCGTATTCATCTTTGCTAGGTTCAAACCCCAAAAGCTCTCTCACTTCTTTGTCTGTCAAAGTTTCCTTCATAACAAGCTCTTTTGCAAGCTTAACAAGTTGATCCTTATGTTTTAAAAGTATATTTGATGCCTCTTTTAAACACTCTTCAAGTATTCTTTTTACTTCTCTGTCAACTTTAGCAGCAGTGTTCTCAGAATAAGCTTTGGACTTTGAAAACTCTTTTGGAAGAAAAATGGGTGCTTCATCATCTACTAAAAATATTGGTCCAACCTCTTCACCCATTCCCCACTCCGTAACCATTTTTTTAGCCAAACTAGTAGCTTGCATTAAATCATTTTGAACACCCGCTGTTGTAACGCCTAAATTTATTTGCTCACTAGCATAACCACCATAACATATCTTTATTTTGTCAAGAATTTGATGCTTATTTATTGAAAGTCTATCTTCTTTTGGAAGCGAAAATGCAACACCAAGTGCCCTGCCCCTTGGAATAATGGTAACTTTATGAAGCGGATCAGCATGTTCAAGATAATAGTGAAGCAAAGCATGGCCTGCCTCATGATAGGCAGTCTCAAGCTTTTGTCTATCAGTAATAGTCATAGATTTTTTCGCAACTCCCATTAATATTTTATCTCTAGCCTCTTCCATATCCTTCATTGAAATTTCATCTTGATTATTCCTTGCTGCTATTAAAGCCCCTTCGTTAATTAAATTTGCAAGATCAGCACCACTAGCCCCAGGAGTAGCTCTTGCTATTACCTGTAAATTAATATCTTTTGAAAGCTTTGTCTTTGAAGAATGAATATTTAATATTGCCTCTCTTTCCTTAACATCAGGCAAAGAAACTGTTACTTGTCTGTCAAATCGCCCGGGCCTAAGCAAAGCAGAGTCAAGAACATCTGGACGATTTGTGGCAGCCATAACAATTACATTAGTATGAGTCCCAAATCCATCCATTTCAACCAATAGCTGATTAAGGGTTTGCTCCCTTTCATCATGACCACCACCAAGCCCTGCACCACGACTTCTGCCAACAGCATCAAGCTCATCAATAAAAATAATGCATGGGGAATTTTTTCTAGCATTATCAAATAAATCTCTAACACGACTTGCTCCAACTCCAACAAACATCTCAACAAAATCTGAACCTGACATATGGAAAAAACTAACCCCAGCCTCACCAGCAACGGCTTTGGCAAGCAAAGTCTTCCCAGTACCTGGAGAACCAACTAAAAGAACTCCTTTGGGAATTCTTGCCCCTATTTTTTCAAATTTTTTCGGATTTTTAAGAAATTCAACAACTTCACGAAGTTCTTGCTTGACTTCTTCTTGGCCAGCCACATCTTTAAAGGTGATTTTATTTTTTCCAGCTTCATACTTTTGAGCATTACTTTTACCAAAAGTAAAAACCTTTCCACCACCACCTTGAGTTTGACGAAATATAAAGAAAAAGAAAATAAAAAATAAAATCCATGGCAAAGTTTGCAATAAAACTCCAATTAAAGAAGCTTGGCTTTTTCCTGAGCTAAGCTCAACTTTTTTACTTTTCAGTTCTGCAAGCAGATTTATATCAAGATAAGGAATATTGGTAGAAAAATAAGATTTTGCAAAGTTAGAACCCTTGACAACAAATTGAATCAAACTTTTATCAATTATTACCACAGACTCAACTAGACCATTGTCCAAATAACTCTGGAAAGTGCTATAAGGAACATTTTTATAACTTTCCCCTCCCCTTATAAAATATGACATAAACATTGCTGAAATTAAAAAAATAACAACGAGTCCTAAAATCCAATTTTTATTTTTCTTTTTGTTATTAGATTTCCCATTATTATTAATATTATTATTGCCATTCATTCCTTTAAAAGCCCTCCAATAAAAGATATACTAATTTTTTTAAGAATGCTTTTTTCACTCCATACTAAGTTTAAAGTATTTAAATCAACAATTCCAATTAACTTGTTATCTAATGCTAATAACATTAAATAAATCGGATTACACCTTATAAACTTAGAAAAAAATTTTTTTGCTTTTAATTTATTCTTAAAAAATTTATATCTAAACTCATAAGAACAACATTTTAACCTTGATACAGAAGCTGCATCGCACTCTAAACATTTTAGCAAAATCTTACCTAAAGATAAACTATGCCATTTACCAACATCCAAAATAAAATCAAAAGGTTTGTAAAATTTTTCGTCCTTTTTAAAAATTAGATTAATTTTATTATGCCTTTTTTCTAAAAAAAAATCATTGGTTTTTAACAAAACATTATTTTTCTTTTTACTAATCTCTACTCTAAACATTTCACTGAGAGTTTTATAAGAAACTTTAGCTGTAATTCCCTCTGAATTTAAAATTTTGAAAATTAATCTAAACACCAAATACTTAGGAAAATCTAAAAAAGTATTCAAATCAAAAGAATAATAACATTTGCCTTTCTCAACAGGAAAAAATTCATCTTTTTCAAAATAATCTACAAATTCCTTTGAAAATTCAGATATTCTTTTAAGACATTTACCATACCCTTTAAAAATCTTTTCTATAGAAGGTAGCAAACTATTTCTAACCCTATTTCTTAAATATAAATCTTGAGTATTTGTACTATCAACAAAAAAATTAATCTCATTTAAAGATAAAAAATTTTCAATTTCTGCTCTTGAAACATCGAGCATAGGTCTTATAATATTCCCATTGACACCAGGAATACCCCTAAGACCATCTAAAAAAGATCCTTGAAAAAATCTCATAATTATTGTTTCAATTTGATCGTTCTCGTTATGAGCAAGTGCAATATAATTTGCATCATTTTCTTTAAGAGCATTTTCTAAAGCAATATACCTACATTTCCTTGCAAGCTCTTCAATAGATACCCCCAACTTAACTGACTCACTTTTTATATCTATATTGCATTTATTAATTTGCAAAGCAATATTGTAAAGCTCGCAAAACTCCCTTACATGCTCTATCTCTTTATTTTGCTCATAATCAGATCTAATAAAATGAGCAAAATAAAATGCAATAATATTATTGTTCAAATAATATTTTAAATTCAACAATAGAGTTGTAGAATCAGCCCCTCCAGAAAAAGCAACAATAACCCGATTTTTATTTAAAGAATTTTGTTTATAAAATTCATCTATTTTAATTTGTATATTATCATCTAAAAAACGCATTAAAAATTACTAGAGTTGATTTTTTGAACCTTATATTTAAAATTTGCTTCGTTAATATCAATTAGCTCATCACTCAAAAAATTATACAATTTTTCAAGCCTATCTATTTCATCCTTACAAAATCTAGAAAGAACAAAACTCTTTATATCAGACATAACATTGCTTCCAACACCAATATAAAGTCTACTGTAATTAGAGCTTCCAAGAGCATTCGAAATTGACTTAAGACCATTATGAGTAGACATTCCCCCACACTCTTTAAGCCTGCACTTTCCCAAAGGAAGATCAACATTATCAAGAACCACCAATAAATTCTTTATGCACATATAAAAGTCTGAAAATATTGAGGGGAATAAAGATCCGCTTAGATTCATATAAGTCAATGGCTTAACCAAAATTACTCTTCCAGAAATCATTCTTAACTCTGAATATTCATACTTTTCTTTTCTTTTTAAAAAAAGGCCATTCTTAGAAAGAATTTTATCTAAAAGAGAAAAGCCAACATTATGTCTGGTTAAAGAAAATTCTAGCCCAGGGTTTCCTAATCCAAGTATCAACAACCCCATAAAATCACTTTATAATAACAACTTCCAAGCTCTCGTCATTTTCTGCAAGCCTAATATTAACAGGCAGCACAAGATCTTTAAGAAGAACACTATCTCCTTTATTAACAGGTGTTAAATCAAGCTCTATGAATTCTGGCAAATCCAAAGGTAAAGATTTTACCCTGACTTGCTCTTTTAAAACAGTCAAAATTCCACCTTCTTTAACCCCAACAGAAGCCCCAATAAGCTTAATAGGAATATATTTTTCAAGCTCAATACTCTTATCTACTTCATAAAAATCAATATGATAAATGAGCTTGCTAGCAATATTTTCTGCAACTTCTTTAACAAAAACACATCTTTCAAGCTTGCCGTCATTTAGTATTAAAACAGTATTATCTGTAAATTTTGCAAATTTCTTATTAAACTCACTACTCTTAATTCTCAAGTGCGAAACATCATTGCCTCGCCCGTAAACAACAGCTGGTATTTCATCTTTGGCTCTTATTCTGCGAGCATTAGAAGACCCAAAACTTGATCTATATTGGCAACTTAAAATCCTGCTATTTTCCACCAAAAAACTCCTAATATAAAATACTGGGACGGAAGGATTCGAACCCTCGAATGACTGGACCAAAACCAGTTGACTTACCACTTGTCGACGTCCCAAATACCTTAATACTTACAATTGACAAGCATACAAGATACAACGAGCTTTGTCAACAATTATCTAAAAATCTAATTCAAGCTCAAGATCGGCTGGATTTTCTCTTATATATTCCTTAAAAATAGAAGTTTGCAAAGCCTTCCTAAAATCTTGACTAATAGGATGTACAATGTCTTTATACTCACCAACTCTAGTCCTTCTATTAGGCATAGCAATAAATACTCCCTTTTGCCCTTTAATAACTCTAATATTGTGAAGAACTAAACAATTATCAAAAGTAACCGCAACATACGCTAATAATTTAGAACCAGAATTTTTACTATCAACTTTCTTAATCCTTATGTCTGTAATATCCACTTATAAGCCTCCCGCAAAAAGTACATACCTTAAATCTAAAATATTTTCTATTTTTTGTAAACATATTTTTATGATATTTTTAGTTTTTTTAATTAAACAGCAATTAAGGATAAATAATGATTCCTTTGGACCATATTTTTTCAAGCTCATAGTATTCTCTAGACTTTTCGCTCATTAAATGAATTACCAAGTTTGAACCTGAAACAACAGTCCAGTCATAAACTAACCCTTTCCCCTGAACATTAAGATTAATTTTTTTTTCTTTAAAAAATTTAATTATCTTATCAATATATAAAGCTTCCATCTGCTTAAATGATACAAAGGTGGCTATTATAAAAAAATCAGTCCAATTACAAATATTGCTAACATTAATACCTATAACATCAATTCCATTAAAATCGCTTATTATTTTACACAAATCACTAACATCACTTATTTTTAACATATCTTCCATCAAAATCATCTCCTAAAATAACTATTACATCGGGATTAATATCAAGATTATCAAGCTCTAACATTTTGGTTTTAACTTCAGAAATTGGCTTGATATTTGAAGTTTTAATTGCCTCTCCAACTCTAACAGCCATTTCTAAATTATCCGAATTATTTATAATTAAGGTATTTTTATAAGAATTTTTATCTGCATTACCAAATTTTAAAACTTTAAATTTTAAAGAATTAAAAATATTTGCTGTTTTTTTTGCAAGTCCAACAATTTTTGTTCCATTTAAAACAATAATTTTTACTATCTCTTCTACACCTTCATTAATAAGCTCTTTATTTAATTTATCCACAGATTCTTTTAAAATAGCGCCTCCATAATAAGGAAAAACTACCCTTATCAAATTATTATTACTATCCTTAAAAATCTCTTCTTGTCCTTTAATGTTAATAGAAATAATTTTATCATTATTTATTTTATAATTTTTAACAATATACTTAAAAATAACCTCTGAAAGATTAGTGTCTAGCATGGAATATATTTTAAAAAAAATGTCATTTTCAATACCAAAATCTGAAATTTGAAAAAGGAGTTTTTTAAAAAACTCTTTAAAAAACTCGATCCTCTCTTCAAACTGATTAACATCGTTAAAATACCTCAAATAATCATATGCTTTATCACCATCAAAATTAGAAGTACCAGAAGGTATTAAAATAGAATTTTCCAAACTATAAACTTTTACTGGACTTTTAACAAGAAGTCTAACCCCTCCCAAATAATCAATGAGTTTAACAAAATTTTCTTTTTGAAAACGAATATAATAATCTGATTCGTGTGATAATTGTGTATAAATTTTAGATAAAAATCTATTAAAAGAATTTTTTTTATAAAGATCTTTAAACCAAGATATATTCCCTTTTAAATCTTCATACCCAGTATGAATTGGAATATCTAAAAACCCAATGTTTCCTGTTTTTATATTAATAAAAATTTCTTGCATACTGACAAGATTTTTGTTAAGATCTTCTATTAAAAACAAAAAGCTAATATTATTCTTCGTATTAAGCTCAAAGTAAACTAACTCTTTTTTAGAGCTTCTAATAAAAAAGATCACTACGCTCACTATTATTAAAGCAATTAAAAATAAAAAAATTAAATCCTTTCTCAAACATTTACCTTTTTAACATATAAATTATTATCTTTAATGTATTTTAACACACTAAAAGGCATTAAATAGCTAACAGGAAGTCCATTTGCAATTCTATTTCTAATCTCTGATGAGGAAATCGGTATTATTTTATTATCTATATAAATATGTTTAAAAGAGCTCTTAAGCTTCTCTTTGTAGATTCTGTGAGCAACAACAAGATCAACAGAATTTACAATATTTTGAGGATCTTTCCATGAATCAAAATTTTGAAAAAGATCATCCCCAATAACCAAAAAAAGTTTATTATTTTTATATTTTTTTTTAACACAAGAAATAGTATCAATAGTATAAGTTATGCCGCCATTTATTATATCACAATCATCTATGAGCATTTTATTTTCATTCTCTAATGCAAGCTCAAGCATATTTATTCTATTCTTAACACTAACACCCTCCTCAATCAATTTATGAGTCGGATTACAAGTAGGAATAAATATTACCTTATCAACATTTAAAAAATATTCTATTTCTTTAGCTAAAAAGATATGTCCAATATGGACTGGATTATAAGTGCCCCCCAATATTGCAATTCTCATAAATTATTTTCCCTAAATCAAATAAATTCGATATTCAAAAACCAAGCCTTAAAAATAAAAAAGCCGACAATCAAAATTAATTTTATTAAAAAGTTTTAGCCAAAATAAAAAATTCTTTAATAAGCTCATCAATCCCTCTATTTTCATAAATAGAGATACCAATAATCTTTTCTTCTCTTAAGGCTTTTATAAAGCAATTAAAATTTTTATCAGAACCATCCAAATCAAGCTTATTAGCAATAATAATTTTTTTCTTGTTAAAAAGATTATAGCTATAAGATTTTAATTCATTTAAAAGAATATTATACGATTCTAAAAAATTAGCCTCAGAAATATCAACCACTAAGGCTAAAATTTTAGTTTTAGCAATATGTTTTAAAAATTTGGTTCCAAGCCCTACTCCAAAGCTAGCACCTTTAATTATTCCTGGAATATCCGCAATGATTAAATCATCATAAGAACGTCTAAGCATACCGAGGTGAGGAATCTTTGTTGTAAAAGGATAATTTGCGACCTTAGATTTTGCTGAAGTTAGTCTATTAAGAAGAGAAGATTTGCCAGCATTGGGAAGACCAATAAGTCCAATGTCTGCCACTAAAAAAAGTTCAAGACGCACATTCAAACTATCACCTGATTCTCCAGGTTGAGCAAATCTTGGCACTCTTCTAACTGAAGTTTTAAAATTCCAATTACCAAGACCACCTCTGCCACCTTTTAAAACAACAAATTCGTCATTTAAATTTTTAAGCCTATACAAAAGAGTTCCATCATTTGCATTATAAATGTCTGTATTTTGGGGAACGAAAAGAATTAGATCTTTACCATTAGCACCACTTCTCTTAAAGCCCATTCCAGGTTTGCCATTTTCAGCACAAATCACATGACCATTTTTATAAAAAGATAAAGTGCTAAGATTTTCTCTTACCCTAAAGATTACACTCCCACCACTCCCACCATTTCCACCATTTGGACCTCCTTTTGCATTAAACTTTTCTCGCAAGAAAGAAACACATCCGGAACCCCCATTACCAGAAACTACAGTTATGGTTACAGAGTCTTTAAAGTTATACAAAATTTCTCCAATTTTTATACTAAAAGTAAAAATTTTTACATACTAAACAATATTTACATATTTTCGTCCCTTTAAAGTTTTAAACTCTACTTTGCCAGCTGAAAGCGCAAATATTGTATAATCTCTTCCAAGCCCTACATTTCTACCTTTATGAAACTTTGTCCCTCTTTGTCTAACTATTATCTCTCCAGCTTTAACAAGCTGACCACCGCTTCTTTTAACTCCAAGTCGCTTAGATATGGAATCTCGTCCATTCTTTGAACTACCACCACTTTTACTTGTTGCCATTAATTTTCCTCCAAAACTAATTTAATATCATTAGGATACTCAAAACACAAATCATTTATACCTCTAATTAAAAATCTACTATAATAAAAAAGACTTTCTTTATCCAAATCTTTAAAAAGGGTCTTAAATTCTAAGTAACCTCTTTTCGAATTTTTTACAATAAAAGCCTCGCCCTCAAGGTCAAGAACGCTGAAAAAGGTTCTCAAAATAAAAGAAAAAGAAGAGCAGACAACGTTAATATTATTCTTGCTTGCAGCATGACCATCGGCTAAAAGATAAATGATTACATTGTCTTTTACTTTTACTAGAACATTAATCAATAAACTTAAAAAACTATTTCATCAACTAAAATATAAGAATAGGTCTGCCTGTGTCCAACTTTTCTCTCGCTTGATTTTCTTCTTCTGTATCTGTAAGAAATAACCTTTTTATCTTTTTTATCTTCTTTATAGGTACATCTAATAAGAGAATTTACAACATAAGGTTTTCCTATCTTAATCTCTCCACCCTTTTTGATAAGCAGAACACTATTAAATTCTAACTTCTCTTTTTCAATAGGAGAAATTTTATCTATTTTTAAAAATTCACCCTCAACAGCCTTATATTGCTTGCCATTTATTTCTACCAATGCATACATCACATTACCTCAATTAAATATTGTAAATTTAATAAAAAAGAAAAGTCAAGCACCAACTTAATTATACCTTACAAGAGAATTAACCTCATAGCCTTCAAGAAGCTGTCTACCATTAATACCACAAAGCTCAATAAAACAAAAAATATCTTTAATCTTACCTCCAGCTCTCTCTAACAAGATTGCAGAAGATTTTAAAGTTCCACCAGTAGCCAATATATCGTCTATTAAAAGAATATTAGAATACATTTTAATATCGTCTTTATGCACCTCTATTCTCCCAAAGCCATATTCAAGCTCATACTCTTCGCTAAAAACCGCTCTGGGCAACTTGCCCTCTTTTCGGATTAAAACAAGAGGAAGTTGCATTTTTAAAGATAAAGGAGCACCTATTAAATACCCCCTAGACTCAACAACCGCAATGCAATCAATCTTTTTAACGCTATAAAAAGAATGTGCATCATTTATTAATGAGGTGTAAACTTCGGGTTTTAACAAAACACTAGTAATATCATAAAAAAGAACACCCTTTTTAGGAAAATCGGGCACTTTTGTAATAAACTGATCATAATACTCTTTTTTATTTTTCATAACCTACTCATCCATCTACATATTTGTGTATTTTTTCAAACCAATAAAACCCAAAACCAAATTCAATTTTTTACAGGGGGCGCTGGAACAAGATTATGTAAGTCTACTTTTGGTATTTCATCGGATTTAGCTCTTGTCCAAATTTTGCTTCTGCCAAAAATCCAAACTTTTCCCTTGGTTATAAGATTTCCGGTTTTACTATCCACACTAATCTCAGAATTATAAATTTTACCGTTTTTAGGATCTATTATTTTACCCCTATCCCACTTTTTAGAATCAGAAGAATACTTAAGACCCCACATAAAATCAAGACCTTCTATTGCAAGATTTTCAAATCCAACTACAGTGTCTCCTGAAGGATTGTCAATATCATATATTTTGCCGTCTTTTATTACATTTAAAATTCGGCCATAAACTTCTTCATTATATTTATAAATATAAATAATAGAATTTTTTATTTTACTCACATCATCATAGCCAACCCAATATCCTAAAACTTCATTTCCAAAATCAAGGTTCTCAGACCCGCTAATAATTTCTTTTTCATTTGAATCGTCTGAATTTGCAAACAAAAACATTGAAAAACAAAAAAAAAGAACAAACTTTGAAAAAACTCTATTCATCAATTCTCCTTAAAACTAATATAATAATTCTAAATTATAGTTCTTTTTTTAAATTACTCAGTTAAAACTAGCAATTTAAAATTAGCCACAAATATCATTATACAACTTATTTTATAATTTTAATTATTAAGGTTAAAACCTAGATAAAAAATATAATAATTAAGCAAAAAACAATAGGTCAATTAATTGTTATATAAGACAATTAATGCTAATATTAGTAAAGTTAATTGTCTTTAAGGATTTAAAAGTGCTAAGAGGAATTTATACAGCTGCCAGCGGAATGATGGCAGAAAGACGAAAGCTTGACATAGTGTCAAATAATTTGGCAAACATAGATCTTGTTGGATACAAAAAAGATTTATCCATTCAAAAAGCATTCCCGGAAATGCTAATAAGAAGGCTAAATGATGATGGCCTTTATAAATTTCCCAAAGGACATCTTGAAACAGCTCCTATTGTAGGTAAGCTGGGAACAGGGGTTGAAGAAAATGAGATATATACGGTATTTGAACAAGGTCCACTAAAAACTACCGGCAATCCATTAGATTTAGCACTAACTGATCAAGGATTTTTTGTAATACAAACTTCAGATGGAGAGCGATATACAAGAAATGGCTCTTTTACTATTGGAAAAGAGGGAATCCTTGTTACAAAAAGCGGATTTCCTGTTCTAGGAGAAAAAGGATATATTTATCTTAAAAAAAATAATTTTAAAATAACTCCTCAGGGACAAATCTTCCATAATTCAAACTTTGAAGCAAATCCGAAAAGACTTGTTAGTGAGTATGAAAATTCTTGGGAAAATTATGAACTGCTTGACACTATTAGGATTGTAAACTTTGAAAATCCTAGATTTCTCAAAAAACAGGGCAATTCTTTATGGGTCGATACAAAAACATCTGGCAAAGCACAAGAAATTAATATATCATTAAGACCTAAAATAGAAACAGAGGCGCTAGAAGCTTCCAACGTTAATGGTGTTAAAGAAATGGTTTTAATGATTGAAATCAACAGAGCTTACGAAGCTAATCAAAAAACAATACAAACTGAAGATAGTCTCTTGGGAAAATTAATAAATGAAATTGGAAAATATTAAGGAGCATATTTTATGATGCGAGCATTATGGACAGCAGCAAGTGGAATGACTGCACAACAATACAATGTAGACACAATTGCTAATAATCTTTCAAATGTAAATACTACAGGATTTAAAAAAGTAAGAGCAGAGTTTGAGGACTTAATTTATCAAACTCACAACAGAGCAGGAACTCCTGCAACTGAAAATACTTTAAGACCGCTTGGAAATCAAGTTGGTCACGGAACAAAAATTGCTGCCACTCAGAGAATATTCGAACAAGGAAAAATGCAGTCCACCAATTTGCTCACTGACGTTGCTATTGAAGGAGATGGATTTTACAAAATTCTTATGCCTGATGGAACTTATGGATATACTAGAGATGGATCTTTTAAAATCGATTCTAATCGAGAGCTTGTAACAAGCCAAGGATACAAAGTATTACCTAATATATTCTTCCCAGAAGAATATATCCAAAACTCAATTACAATATCTGAAGAGGGGATAGTATCAGCAAAAATTGACAACAGTAACGAGCCAATAGAGCTTGGGCAAATTGAAATATCAAGATTTGTTAATCCTGCAGGGCTAAGTGCTATTGGTAGCAATTTATTCAAAGAAACAGTTGGGTCAGGCCCAGAAATAACAGGAACACCAGGAAGTGAAGGAATGGGAAGACTAAGGCAAGGCATTCTTGAAATGTCAAATGTATCTATTGCTGAGGAAATGGTAACAATGATAGTAGCCCAAAGAGCTTACGAAATAAACTCAAAAGCTATTCAAACTTCTGACAATATGCTAGGAATAGCAAATAATTTAAAAAGGCAATAAAATAAAAAAAAAAATATTTGAATTATTTATTTTTATTTTATTTTTTCTTTTCATAACAAGCCCAATAATAGGCGTTGATCATGATTTGTGTTTCAACATTACTCCTAGTAAAGCATATTTCTTTTCAAAGAAATATTCAAAAGTATGCAACAATCAAAGCTTATCAAAAATATATATTCCTCCAAATTTAACAAAAAAATCAATAATTTTTGAAATGATTTATTACATTACAAAAAATTTATCAAATGAAAATATCTATATACTTCAATTCAACTTTGATGAATCTGAAATAAACATAGAAGACAAATTTTTTAAAAAAATAAAATTTAAAGTCAAAGGCAACACTTCATACAAAAATATTCCAATTCAAAAAACTATGGTTTATTATGCAAAAAACTTTGAAAGTTACAAAAGACACAATTACATTAATATGTATATTGATATAATTGAACCTATTGTATTTGCAAAAGAAAATCTAAAAAAAAATGAAATCCTTAATGAACACAATACATACTTTAAATACAAAATTAACACAACCAGAATAAATGATGTTTTAAGTCTAAATGAATTAAACAATAGTAAATATAAAGTTATACGTAACACAACCAAAAATGAAGAAATAAGGTTAAATAAAGTGCAAAAAGAATAATGCTTAATTTTTCTTAATCTAAAAATTATTAATTTTAATCTGTCTTAATTTAAACATTTAACAATTAAGGATTAAATCAGCAATTTGCCAAAAAAATTTCATTAATTATAATAATTGATATAAAATAATAGATATTAAATAAATAGGATAAATAATGAACAAACTAACGTTGGTGTTAATTGCACTTGCAACAAGCACGCTAGCTCAAACAAATAAAGCTTCAATGGGACTAAAAACAGAACAATCATTTAAATATAATCTATCTGAAAGCGTAAAATTAAAAGAAATTGCAAACATTTATTCCACAAACACAACTTTTTTAACAGGCATTGGAATAGTAGCGGGTCTTGCTGGAAAAGGAGACTCTCCAAAACAAAAAAACCTTTTAAGTAAAATTTTAGAAGAAAACAATGCAATAAATGAAATAAATTCTAATAACATAGAAAGCAAAAATATTGCACTAGTAAATGTCAGCCTCCAAGTAACAGGCAATACGATCAAAGGCTCAAAACATAAAGCTTACCTTGCATCAATATTAGACGCAAAAGATTTAACAAATGGAATACTTTTAAAAACAAATCTGAAAAATAAAGAAGGGAAAATAATAGCAATTGCATCAGGAATTATACAGACCAATAACAAATTAAAAGGATACGAATACACTTTAGATGGCATAATAATAAATGATAATCAAAATATTAACTACAGCTATAATATAATTCTTAAAAAAGGAAATTATACGTTAGTAAATAAAATTCACAAAATACTAACTTCTAAAAAAATAAACAACAAAATTAAATCAGATAACACAATAGAAATAGAAGTAAAAAAACTGAGCTTATTAGAAGAAATTGAAAATATTAAAATAGAAACTAATCCTAAAATATTAATAGACAAAAAAAATGGCATTATCCTAGCAAGTGAAAATGCAGAAATAGGAACGTTTACATTTTCTATTGAAAAAGACGATCAAAATATTTTAAGCAACAATAATAAAAAAACAATTCAAGTAAACTCAATGAAATTAAACGAATTTATATTGAAAAATTCCAACAATCTTAGTAATAAAGAATTAATTCAAATAATTCAAGCTGCACAAAAAATTAATAAATTAAATGGAGAACTTATCTTGGAGGAAGAAGTTAATGGAAACTAAAATTAATTTACAAAATCTAAAATTTAAAAATCAAATAAATAATTTTAAAAATCCGGCAGAAATAAAAAAATCCTTTCAAAAAAACGAAGAACTTCGAAAAGCTTCTTTAGAATTTGAAGCCATATTTATAAAACAAATGCTTGAAAGCATGAAAAAAACCCTTAACAAAGATCAAAATTTGCTAAGCGGAGGCCAAGTAGAAGAAATTTTCGAAGACATGCTTTACGAACAAAGAGCAAAACAAATAGCACAATCTCAAAGCTTTGGAATTGCAAATTCGATTTACAATCAATTACAAAAAAATAAATAAAATAATTTAAAAAAACACTCCCCCTCCCCCCAAAAAAAATATATCTAATTTAATTAAAAACTATTTTTAAACTAAATTGGCATAATTTTTGCATGTAGATTAAGTAGTAACAACTAATAATAACATTCAAGAAAGGGGAGAAAATACACTATTATGAATATATTTAGCAACGAGGATTTAAATATATATTTAAAATCGGTAAGAGAACATAAGCTAATTACTCACGAAGAAGAGATTAAACTTGCAGGACAAATCCAAAGAGGCAACGCAAAAGCAAAAAACAAAATGATAAACGCAAATTTGCGGCTTGTTTTAAAAATAATAAAAAGATATGCGGGCAAAGGACTAAAAATTGAAGACTTAATTCAAGAGGGCAACTTGGGATTAATAAGAGCTGCCGAGAAATATGATCCGAATAAAAACACTAAATTTTCAACTTATGCATCATTTTGGATTAAGCAATCACTACAAAGAGCATTAAACACTAAAACCAGATTGGTAAAAGTCCCATACAGAAAAGAAAATCTAATACTGCAAATAAATAAATATTTAACAGAAGAAGAAAAATCGCCCAAAAAAGAAGAAATAATGAAAAGATTTAATCTGTCTCCTGCCCAATATATAAAAATTATTCCTTATCTTGAAAAAGAATATTCTCTAGATAAAGAAATAGAGGGATCTGAAAACTCAACACTCTTAAATCTATACGAGGATAATTCTTTTAATCCTGAAATCACCCTTGAACAAGATTCAACTCTCAAACATTTAAATTATATACTTGAAACAAAATTAAATGAAAAGGAGAGATACATAATCAAAAAAAGATACAACCTGGACAATAGTCCCAAAAAAAGCACCCTAAAAGATATTTCAACAGAACTTGGAATATCATCAGAAACTGTAAGACAAATTGAAAAAAGAGTTCTTAAAAAACTAAAAGAAGAGATAAATTAACATTGACATTCATGACATGTTCTGATCTACTTTTAAGTCAGTGGTCATGAATGTTAATATTTTATATTAAAAAAAACAAATTTATTGTTGTAATTTTTATTATAATTGCTATTATTATTGGAATAACTCAAGTATTTACAAGTTTATTATATTTTAACAACAACTCAAAAATTGTAAATACACCATTTAAAGATGGATTTGAAACAATACAAAAAGACAAGCTAATAATAGAAAACAAAAAAGCCAAAATCAAGCCTAAATTTTACTTAATCATCGACGATGTGGGTTATGATGAATTTATGCTAGAACAATTTATAAAACTTAATCTTGAAATAAATTATGCTATTATTCCATTTTTACCAAAATCAATGATTTTATATGAAAAACTAAAAAATAATGGCAAAACAATAATAATACATTTCCCAATGCAATCAAAACATAGAAATGCAATAGAAAAATTTCATATAAACATAAAAGATAAAAAGGAAGAAATACACAAAAAAATTGAAAAAGCATTCGAAAAATATCCTGATGCAAAAATAATGAATAACCACATGGGTAGTCTAATAACTTCAAATAAAGATGTGATGAAAATCATTTTGACAAAACTTAAAGAGATTAACAGATATTTTTTCGACAGCGTAACTATTGCGGAAAGCGTATCAAAAATAATAGCAAGAGAAATAGGCGTTAGAGTAGAAAAAAGAGATGTATTCCTTGACAGTAAAGACACAGAAGAGTCTGTATTAAAGGAGCTAGAAAAAGCAAAAAATATTGCCCGAAAATATGGAATAGTAAAAGTAATCGGGCACATTTGGTCCAAAAACACACTAAAAGTTCTTAAAAAAGAAAGTCCTAATTTAAACCGGGAATTCGAATTTGACAATTTATTAAATCTTTACGAGGAAACAATAAAATGAAAGTGCTTGGAATAGAAACCTCTTGTGACGACTGTTGCGTAGCTGTAGTAGAAAACGGCATTCATATTTTAAGCAATATAAAATTAAATCAAAAAGAACACAAAAAATATTACGGCATAGTACCTGAGATTGCTTCAAGACTTCATACTGAAGCTATTATGTCTGTTTGCATAAAAGCACTCAAAAAGGCCAACACTAAAATATCTGAAATTGACTTAATAGCTGTAACATCCAAACCTGGGCTCATTGGATCCTTAATAGTTGGACTAAACTTTGCCAAAGGCCTAGCAATTTCATTAAAAAAACCTATTATTTGCATTGATCACATCTTGGGCCATCTTTACGCCCCTTTAATGCACTCAAAAATAGAATACCCATTCATATCATTATTGTTAAGTGGTGGGCATACATTGATTGCTAAACAAAAAAATTTCGATGATGTTGAAATACTTGGAAAAACTCTAGATGATTCTTGCGGAGAAGCTTTTGACAAAGTAGCAAAACATTATGATATGGGATTTCCGGGAGGCCCAAACATTGAACAAATATCTAAAAATGGAGATGAAAATACATTTAAATTTCCAGTTACTACCTTTAAAAAAAAAGAAAACTGGTATGATTTTTCATACTCTGGGCTAAAAACAGCTTGCATACATCAACTCGAAAAATTCAAAATCAAAGATAATCCAACAACAAAAAATAATATAGCTGCAAGCTTCCAAAAAGCTGCCTTTGAAAATCTAATCACTCCACTAAAAAGAGCAATAAAAGACACTCAAATTAACAAATTGGTAATAGCAGGCGGTGTTGCAAGCAATTTATACTTAAGAGAAAAAATAGGTAAACTTAAAATACAAACTTACTACCCTCCTCTTGATCTTTGCACAGATAATGGTGCAATGATTGCGGGACTTGGATTTAATATGTATTTAAAATATGGAGAAAGTCCAATTGAAATTGATGCAAATTCAAGAATAGAAAATTATAAAAACCAGTATAGAGGGAAACATAATGAAAAGAATTTTAGCAATGCATGACATTTCAAGCATGGGAAGAACATCCCTTACAATATGCATACCAGTATTATCTTCATTTAATATGCAAGTATGCCCTTTTGTAACAGCTGTCCTTTCTGCTTCTACAGCTTATAAAAAATTTGAAATAGTAGATTTAACTGATCATCTAGAAAAATTTATCAAGATGTGGAAAGAACAAAATGAACACTTCGACATATTCTATACGGGATTTCTGGGAAGCCAAGCACAACAAACAACAATAGAAAAAATAATTAAATTGATCAAATTTGAAAAAATTGTAATTGATCCTGTATTTGCTGACAATGGAGAAATTTACCCTATATTTGATAATAAAATAATTAGTGGATTTAGAAAAATAATAAAGTATGCAAACATAATAACGCCCAATATCACTGAGCTTGAAATGCTAAGCAAAAGCTCACAACTTAAAAACAAAGATGATATCATAAAAGCAATATTAAATCTTGATACAAAAGCAACGGTAATTGTTACAAGCATTAAAAGAGGAAATCTTTTAGGAAACATTTGCTACAATCCTAAAAACAAAGAATACTCGGAGTTTTTTTTAGAAGAATTAGAGCAAAATTTCAGCGGGACAGGAGATTTATTTACTAGCTTACTTATAGGACATTTGGAAAAATTTGAAACAGAACAAGCCTTAGAAAAAACAACAAAAGCTATTCACTTAATAATAAAAGAGTCAATTAAAGTAAATATTTCAAAAAAAGAAGGAGTTCAGATTGAAAATTTTTTAAAAAATACATTTTGAATTTAAATTTCATTAAATTCGATTTTTAAGATTGAATCAGTATTTTAGAACAAAGGAAATACCAATATTGCAATATATTATTAAAATAAAATGTGAAAAAATTTATTACAAAGCAAATGCTTTATTGTTTTCATAAGTAAACATATGTCAAATAAAAAAACAATATTTTTTGCAGGGGGAGGGACTGGAGGTCACGTATTTCCAGGAATATCCATAATACAAAAATTAAAAGAATTTGACAATGAAATTGAATTTTTGTGGATAGGTAAAAAAAATTCTATAGAAGAAAAACTAATAAAAGAACAAGATAATATTCAATTTATTTCGATTCCATGTGGAAAACTTCGACGCTATTTTTCTTTTCAAAACTTTACTGACTTTTTCAAAGTAATACTTGGAATAATAAAAAGCTTTTACATTTTAAAAAAATATAAACCTCAGATTATCTATGCAACCGGGGGCTTTGTGTCGGCTCCTGCAATTATTGCATCCAGTCTGCTAAAAATAAAAAGCATAACCCATGAAATGGATCTAGATCCTGGACTTGCAACAAAAATTAACTCTAAATTCGCAAGTAAAATACACATAAGCTTCAAAGAAAGTGAAAAATACTTTAAAAACCATAAAAAAATTATCTACACAGGATCTCCCATAAGAAGAGAATTTTTAAACCCAAATCCCAAAATAATCAAACAATTAACCCAAAACACCAACAAGCCAATTGTTAGCATACTTGGGGGATCTCTTGGTGCTAATGCTTTAAACAACCTTGCACTCCACATTAAAAAAGATACTGAAATCTATTTCATTCATCAATCGGGAAAAAATTTAAATGCCCTGAGAGAAAATAATTACCTTAGAAGGCAATTTTTTAATGCAGAAGAAATGGCAAGCATAGTTAAATTTTCCAATATAATAATAAGCAGAGCTGGAGCTGGGACAATAAAGGAAATTGCAAATGCTGGCGCATGTGCAATTTTGATTCCACTTAAAAAAGGATCTAGAGGAGATCAAATTAAAAATGCAAAATTACTGAAAAACCAAAATGCTTGCATTTATATAGATGAAGATGAAATTTTAAATATAAATATTTTAAAAATTATAAAAAAAACTTTAAAAGATAGAGAAAAAATTAACCCTCTCAAAGAAAATGTCAAAAAATTCAATAATAAGCATTCTTCAACTTTAATAGCCAAATTACTAATAAAAGATATTAAGGAGAAAAAATCTAAATGATAATAAACGATCCTGTAAAAATAACTGGAATAGTAGACATATTAATAATAATAATTTTTACATCTTTAGGATTTAGAGGATTTTTAAGAGGATTTATTAAAGAAATTAGCGGATTTGCTGAAGTTTTTGTTTTAATGCTACTACTTTACAAAAAAACTGAAGAGTTTAGAAGACTGGTTGAACCTATTATTGAGCTATCTTACATTCAAGCACTACTTGTATTTTTTCTGCTTATACATATAGGATTTTTAATACTACAATCCCTAATAGAATCAATAATAAGTCAGCTTAAATTACTATTCTTCAATAGGATACTAGGCTTAGTACTTGGTCTACTTGAAGCTTTTGGAATAATTGCAATCGCGGTTTACATAATACACTCACAACAAATATTTAAGCCTGAATATTTCCTAAAAGAAAGCAAGCTGCTTGATTATTTGAATCCTGGAATAAACTATCTCTTTAAAATCTCAAAAACAAAATAAGGAGCCAATAATAACAATGCTTCCAAAGATTGCAAAAGCCATAATAAGCACATATAATCAAAAAACATTGCCAAATGCAATTCTTCTATTAGGAGAAAAGTTTTCATCAAAAAAGACAAGCGCAATTGAGATTGCAAAAAAAATATTAAACGAAAAAAACCTAACAAACCCCAATTTGCTCATTTTCTCAAATCTCGATACAATAGAAGCAAAAGCACATCTTTCTACGAAGTCGAATCAAATAGCAAACAAATATTTAGAGTTCATTAAAACTGTGATTTTTACTAAATGTTATTTTACTAATGAAAAAAATTTGAAAAAAATAGAGAAAAATATCAACTACATTAATTCTGTTTGCTATAGAAAAGAATACAATACAGAGATAAAAAATGAACTTATAAAAAATATAGAAAATATAAACAAAGAACTAAATCATAATATTACTGTTTATGATGTAAAAAAAATTCAAACTTGGATTTTTTCTGAAAAAGAAAAACCAAAGGTAATCTACATAAACGAAATCGAAAATTTATCATTTAATGTCCATAACTCACTTTTAAAAATACTAGAAGAGCCCCCTTCAAATATTTACTTTATCTTAGCAGCAAGAAATAAAAACAAAATACCAAAAACAATACTTTCAAGACTTAGAGTCTACAATTTCACAAAACTAGAAAGAAGTTTAGAAATTCAAAGATTTAAAGAAAGCTTCCTAATAGACAAAGATATAACAATTGAAGAGTATTTTGCCTCATTTTACAAAGAAGAAAGCAAAAAAATAAAAAAAGAATTAATAAAAATTCTAAATATAATAAAAGAAAAAAAATCCATATTAAATCTTGAAGAAATCGACTTTATAAAGGATGATCAAAGCTTTAAAATTTTTTTAAACGAACTTTTAATTAACATTAGAAAAGATTTTTTAGAAAACAAAATAGATATCAATCAATATCTAAAATATACAGAACATTTGAAAAATATTTACAAATATCGCCCTTATAATCAAAATAAAAAATTAATAATAGAAAACCTTATGCTAAATTATGAGGAGATATGAATAATTTTTTTAAAAAAGCTTTAACAAAGCTAAATAAATTATCTAATGAACAAAAAATTAAATTTATCGAACAAATTTACAAAAAAATAGAAATATATGATGGAATATTTGCATCAATTAATGAAGGAATCATTGTACTTGACAAACAAAACAACATAATCTATTCAAACAAGATTTTATATCAAATTTTAGCACTAACATCTAAATCGAAAATAGAAATTCTTGATGACATTCAAATTCCAATCTTAATAAATTTAATAAAAGAACTGGTTAGAACAGAAGATAAAATAATAGGATTAGAAGTTCCAATCTCAAGCAACATATATATTAAAATTTCATTTATGCCTTATGTAAAAGAAAAAAAACTTGAAGGCAATATTATTTTAATCGAAGATATTAAAGAGAAAAAGAAGCAGGAAGAGCTATTTAGAAGGGTTGAAGCTTTAGCCTCTTTTACAAGACATGCAAGAAATATTGCTCATGAAATCAAAAACCCCCTAGGAGCAATCGATATAAATTTACAACTGCTAAAAAAGGAAATTGAAAAACAAAAAATGAAAAATGGTAAAGCTGAAAATTACTTTAAAGTAATAAAAGAAGAAATAAACAGAGTAGACAAAATAGTAAAAGAATTTTTATTAACCGTTAGACCAATAAAAATTAACTTGCAAGAAGAAGACATTAAAGAAGTAATAAACAGTGTATGTGAATTATTAAGTCCTGAATTAGAAAACAAAAACATAAAACTACTGCTTAATTTAAACAAAATAAGCAATATTCTAATTGATGAGAAGCTATTAAAACAAGTTATTATAAACATCGTTAAAAACGCAGAAGAAGCACTACTTGAAACAAAAAAAGAAATAAAAAAAATAGAAATTTTTCTTTTTGAAAAAGACAATAAAATACATATCAACATAAAAGATAATGGAAGCGGGATAAAAGATGAAGTAAAAGAAGAAATATTTAAACCTCAATTTAGCACAAAAGAAAAAGGAAGTGGAATAGGTCTTACTATTTCTTATAAAATAATACAAGAACTTGGGGGTGAAATTTTTGTGGAAAGCAAAGAAGGCAAAGGTACTATTTTTACGATTACACTTCCTAAACTAAATAAAAAAAATATTTTAATTGAAGGGTATTAAAAATGAGCAAAATACTTGTAGCCGATGATGAAAAAAATATTAGAGAAGGAATTGCTACTTATCTTGAAGATGAAGGATATTTTGTTTTCACCGCTAGTGACGGAGAAGAAGCTCTTGAAACAATTGAAAATGAAAATATTGACGTAATAATATCTGATCTAAGGATGCCTCAAATATCTGGAGAAAAATTGCTCAAAATAGTTAAAGAAAAAAACTTAGAAATACCTTTTATTGTTTTAACAGCTCACGGAACAGTTGATTCTGCTGTAGACGCCATGAGAGAGGGTGCTTACGATTTTTTAACAAAACCCTTAGACCTTGAAAGACTTTTATTAATAATAAAAAGATCATTAAATAAAAAAGAAAATAATGATTATGAAAATACCAATTTAGAAAATATACTGGTAAGAAAAGATTTAAAATACTATGAAAAAATCATGGGGAAATCGCTATTAATGCAAAAAATTTTTGAACTTGTAGTACAAATAGCAAAATCAAATGCATCTGTTCTTATAACGGGCGAAAGTGGTGTTGGGAAAGAAATAATAGCCGATGCTATTTTTGATCTTTCAAATAGAAATGACAAACCATTTATAAAGGTAAATTGCGCTGCGCTTTCTGAAGGCATCCTTGAAAGCGAGCTTTTCGGCCATGAAAAAGGAGCTTTCACTGGCGCGATTTCCCAAAAAAAAGGCAGATTTGAACTTGCAAACAAAGGTACAATTTTTCTTGACGAGATAGCAGAAATTTCGCCTGGAATTCAAGTTAAACTTTTAAGAGTGCTCCAAAACAAAACCTTTGAACGTGTTGGGGGAGAAAACACAATTAAAGTTGACATTAGGCTTCTGGCTGCAACAAACAAGAATATTGAAGAAGAAATTAAAAAGGAAAAATTTAGAGAAGATTTGTTTTATAGATTAAATATTATTAACATAAACATACCACCTTTAAGAGAGAGAAAAGATGATATATCCTATTTAACAAACATACTAATAAAAGACGTTGCAAAGGAAAACAACAGAAAAGAGAAAACTCTCTCTAATGATGCAATGAAAGCTCTCTATTATTACGATTGGCCAGGAAATATTAGAGAATTAAAAAATGTGCTTGAAAGTGCATTAATATTGTCAAAAGGCAAGCAAATCACCAAAGAAGATTTGCCTGCAAAAATTAAAAATAATGAAAATCTTACATTTAAGATAACACTACCAATAGGAATTAGCCTAAAAGAAGCTGAAAAAGAAATAATAAAGCAAACGCTTTTTCATTCCAAAAACAACAAAAGCAAATGCGCAGAAATACTAAAAATAGGGAGAAAAACTTTACATAATAAAATAATTGAATATCATATCGATCAATAAAATTTATTTTCAATTATCAAATTATAATTGGTACAAAAAAATAATACTATTTTAAACTTGATGTATATTTTTGAAACCAAAAAATTTTTTAATGTCAATAATTATATTAAAATGAAACACTTTCTTTTAAAATCCTGGCACAAAAGTGTAAAAATATTTTTATCTAATACATAATTATACATAATTATGTATTAATAATCAATACAATTTAATAATTTAATATATTTATCTGGCTGCAGCCTAGCCTTACTTTAAAAACTTTAAAGGATTAATAGGAATATTTTTTTTTAATATTTCAAAGTGCAAATGGGGACCAGTTGAGCGACCCGTTTGCCCTACTCTTCCAAGAAATTCGCCCGATTTAACAAAATCTCCTATCTTTACAGAATATGAATTTAAATGTCCATAAAGAGATTTAATATTATTTTTGTGACCAACTACAACAAAATTCCCATAAAGATCATTGTATCCAGCTTCAATAACTATTCCAGAAGAAGATGAATACACTTCAGTATTCATTGGAGCTGCTAAATCTATTCCTGTATGAAAGCTTTTATTGCCAGTGAAAGGATCATTTCTAAATCCAAAATCAGAACTAACAATAAATTTTTTTAAAGGAAAAATAAAGTTGGCATTTAAAAAAAAAAGTAACTCTGTGCCTGAAAAAAGTCCAAAATCTGGATTCTTGGCAAAATCAAAAAAATAAAACTCATAAACTCTATCGTTCTTTTTAATTTTTACTTTTTCAGCTCTGGTAAGATCTCTTGTTGCTAAAAGCAAATTATTAAATCTATAATCTTTACTATCAAAAACAAAAACTCCTTTTTTACTAGGAATAAGAATCTCTTGTCCAACACCTACAAAAGGAGAATCCAATAAATTAATAGTAGCAATACCAGACTGCCATCCATTTATTTTATTGGCAATTTTAAAAAAAGTATCGCCTTTTTTAACTTTATATGAGTAAAAAAACAGAGGAATATGTTGTTTTTTATTATATTTTAAAACTTTAATTTTAAGATCAGAAAAAACAGGATCTTGCCTTGAAAAATTTTTTATTTCTGGATAAGAAAAAACATAAATTATTCCAAAAAAAAAGAAAACCACTTTAAATAATAAAAAAATCTTACTCATACTACAAATTCTTTTACGATTAATTAATCAAATATAATAAAAAACATAAAAAAAATAAATCCCGTTTAGACTTGCAAATAATAATAAACTGTAATAAACTGTCTCTCAACATGGAGTTAAACGAATACCAAGAAAAAGCAAAGTTAACTGCTAAGTACAAAAATAAAAAAGAAGAATTAATTTTAACAACTCTTGGCCTTGCTGGCGAAACTGGAGAAGTTGTTGAAAAAATAAAAAAATTGGTAAGAGATAAAAATTACATTATTGATGATGAGTATTTAATATCAATTAAAAAAGAGCTCGGAGATGTGTTATGGTACCTGTCAAGTTTAAGCAACAATTTAGGCATTACACTTGAAGATGTTGCCCTTACAAACCTACAAAAAATACAAAAACGACATGAAAACGGAACAATAAATGGCGAAGGTGATGATAGATAAAACATTTAAAATAAAAATACTTAAAAAATAAAAATGCTTAATATTTATATTAAAGGAATTTTACTTGGAATTGCAAACATAATACCAGGAGTTTCTGCAGGAACACTAGCTTTAATATTAAAAATTTATTATAAAATAATAAATTCTATTTCTGAAATCTTAAAGCTCACGGAAATTAAAAAAAATTTAATGTTTTTGACTATTTTGGCAACAGGAATATTAACTTCAATATTATTGGCTGCAAAAATATTTAAAGCTTACTTCTTTGACAATGGAACAATAGAAGCACTACTAATAGTATTTTTCATAGGATTAACATTTGGGAATATGCTAACACTAAAAATAGAAATACCTAAAAAAGAAATAAATAGTAATACAAAAGCATTAAAGTATTTCTTGTTTTTTATTGGCACGGCCATTATTGTACTCTTCTTAATAATAAAAGAATCTAATATACACTTGCAAAACACAATCCCTAAGGACAAAAGCTCAATAAAATATCGCTTATTATTAATATCTTCTGGAACAATAAGCGGAGCATCAATGATCTTGCCAGGAATTTCGGGATCTGCAATGCTTTTGCTATTTGGCTTTTATAAAGAAATAATACTCATTATATCTGAATTTAACATTATTCTTATTGCAACATTTGCAGCAGCAGCAATAATAGGCGTAGTTACATCAATATTAATAATAAAGAAAATAATAGATAACCACTTAAATAATTTTATTTATTTATCAAAAGGACTAATTTTTGGATCAATTCTACAAATGATATTAATAGTACTTAAATTAAATTTAAAAATTAGCTTCACATTTTTTGCATCTTTGGGAATATCATTTATACTAGGAATCTTTATAAACAAAAAATTAGCTGAGAAATGCAAATAAAATTTTAAAAATACCGAAGACCGGACTTGAACCGGTACGGAGCTTCCTCCTCAGGATTTTAAGTCCTGTGTGTCTACCAATTCCACCACTTCGGCATAGAATAATATTCTAAATAATAATACATTACGATGTCAAGCTAAATAAAAAATAAATCTAAAAACTAAGCTCAATTGATAACTATTTTTTGAGGAAAATTCTCAATAACATAATTGCCATGCAAATAATCTTCAATTACAAACCACAAATGAATATAAAAAAACTTTGGCGAAAAAATTAGAAAAAACTCTAAAATCAATTTTATTTACCAATATTGAAATATTTTTTGAATCGTTTATTAAGCTAAAAAATCCATTTTTAATTAATGAATCAAAAATAACAAATTCAGATTCATCTAAAATAAACATTAATTTATCCATTTGAACTTTTAAATATAAAATTTGCTCATTAATTTGCAAAATATTAAAATTTTTAATAAAATCATTGCTTAAATTATAAACAACAATGCCATAATGATTACCCTTAAATTTAAAATCGACAAGCACTCCTAATTTTAAATCGTCATAATCTTGCATTACACTTAAAACTTTAATATTTATTTTACGCTTAGAAAGAATGCTAACAAGAAAGCCCATTCCCCTGATCAATAAAATAAGCATTCTTAAAAATTCGAAATAAAACTCTATTATTGATTAAATCAAGAACATTTTTATTCTCAAGGTTCTTAATAATTATTAAATCAAAACTTTTATTAAGAATATTATAAGCAAAATTTAATAATTCTTGAAAAGAATTATTATTTAAATTAAAATTTGCAACTTTAAGTTCCAAAACGATAAAATCTGTATCTACAAAATTACAGGAAAAAATAAAACACTAAGAAGAAATAAACTCTTCGAGTTGAAACTTTGTCTCAACAACTTCAAATACAAGTCCATACTTTTTTGCAGCATCACTGTCTAACCAAAAATCTCTGTCAGTATCCCTTTCTATTTTAGAAATCTTTTGGCCTGTTTCTTTTGAAATAATATTATTAAGCTCTTTTTTAACTTTATTTAACTCATTAGTATAAATCTCAATATCTGTAGCAACCCCCTTAAATCCGCTTAAAGGTTGATGCAATAAATATCTGGCAAAAGGCAGTGAAAATCTATTTTCTAATTTTGCAGCCAAAAAAATTAAAGCAGCAGCACTAGCAACAAGCCCTACCCCAACTGTAAAAACTTTGGGTTTAACAAACCGAATCATATTAAAAATAGCAAATCCAGCATCAATATCTCCACCTTCTGAATCAATGTATACAAATATAGGCTTTTTAAAATCTAAAGTCTCTAACAATAATATTTTTTCCTGAAAAAGCCGAGAAACATCCTTGGTAATCTCACCAGCAATCACTATTGATCTACTCTTTAAAACTAACATCAATGATTTATCATGCGAAACATAAACATTATCATTATCATTATCATTATCATTATCATTATCATTATCATTATCATTATCATCTTCTTTACTAGTCATAAAACACCCCTTATACAAAAACATAATGATATATTATAATTTAAAATAAAAGGTTTTTAAATGATTAAAAAACATAAAAGCTAAACAATTGTATCTAATTTCTGAGAAGCAAAAGACTAATAAATCTTTAATCAAACTTCATTATAATAAAAAATACTCTAAATATATAAATAAGTAAGATCTAAAAAGGAGTTTATAATGCATTATGAATTTGCAGTCATTGGAGGAGGAATAGCAGGAAGCACTGTTACTTACGAACTACTTAAAAGAAATAAAAAAGTGATTCTTTTTGACGATCAAGATACAAAAGCAACAACAATAGCAGGCGGACTTATTAATCCCATTATGGGTAGAAAAATGAACATTGCTTGGAAAGAATCTCATATGTTTGAATTTGCAAAAAATTACTACCAAGAAATTGAAAAAACCATTAAATCCAACTTTTTTATAGAAAAAAATATCTTTAGACCCTTTACTACTGAAAATCAAAAAAATGAACTGATTGACAAAATTGAAAATGATAAAAATATGAAAAAATTTATTTTGAAAATACTAGATGGAAAAATTTACAATTTCTCCAATGACTCTAACGGTGGAATAATAATAAAAGGAGCTAGAATTAATGCAAAAACATATATAAAAAATATTAAAAAATACTTAATTGAAAAAAAATCATACATAAAAAAAAATATAGACGAAAATAAAATTAAACTTGGAGAAAGTTTTTTCAAAATAGAAGATTTCAAATTTGAAAAATTAATATTTGCAAAAGGATATAAAGAAAAACTTAAAGGATTTTTTTCCTACCTACCATTTGAGCCTGCAAAAGGCGAAATCATTATATTAGAATGCAAAAAATTAAATTTTAAAGAGATTTACAATAGACATGTATCTTTAATTCACTTAAAAGGCAATAAATTTTACCTTGGGGGTACTTACGAATGGAACACTTGGAATACACTTACAAATGAATGGGCAAAATTAGAGCTGTTAAAAAAATTTAAAAAAATAACAAATCTAAAATGCAAAGTCATTACTCAAAAAGCACACATAAGGCCTTCAACTCTTGACAGAGAACCTTTCTTAGGAGAACACCCTAAGTATAAAAATATCTTTATATTAAATGGTTTTGGAACAAGGGGAATATCTATGGCTCCATACTTATCTAATTTATTAGTTAACAATATTGAAAAAATTGAAAAAATTCCAAATCATTATAATATTCAAAGATATGCAAAATATTATAATATTTGATATTATTCTTAAAATCAAAATCTTTAAATCATACATACTGACAAACGACTACTATTAATATTTCTAAATTAATAAAAAAATAATATAATGTTTAAGTTAAGCTAAAATAATTCTTATCCAAAGAGAAACTAAAAGTGAGGCAAGATTTAACAAAGCAAATAAAATTAATTAACAATTTCAAAACAAACCGGGAGAATAATCTTTGGGATTTAATATTAACATCATAGGAACTGGAGGAACAAGACCACTCCACAATAGATATTTGTCATCCGTGCTAATCGAATATAATGGAGATAATTTTTTATTCGATTGTGGAGAAGGGACCCAAATGTCTTTAAGGAAACAAAAAATATCTTGGCAAAAAATAAAAATGATCTGCATTACACACTTACATGCTGACCACATCACAGGACTACTTGGAATAGTAATGCTAATGTCACAAAGTGGAGAAACCAGAAAAGAACCATTAATAATTGCTGGACCTATTGGAATAAAAAACTATACACAAACTAATATAAATATGCTTAAAATATATAAAAACTATGAAATAATTTATAAAGAAATAATTATAGATAAAACCGAAAAAATAATATATGAAGATAAAACAAAAAAAATTGAATACACCAGACTAAAGCATTCAATAGAATGTGTTGGATATTTATTCATAGAAAAAGATAAACCTGGCAAATTCAATACAGAAAAAGCAGAAGAGCTAAATATCCCTAAAGGACCTATTAGAAAAATGCTGCAAGATGGAAAAGAAATACAAATAAATGGGAAAATTATAAGGCCATCAGAAATACTTGGGAAATCTCAAAAAGGATTAAAAGTTGCATACATTACAGATACTGGTTATTTTAAAAAGCTAATACAGCAAATTGAAAATTTTAACCTTGTAATAATTGAAAGCACATTTAAAAATGAGCTTAAAAAAGAAGCAGATAAAAAACTTCACTTAACAGCTGGTGGGGCAGCAAATATTGTCAAACAAGCAAAAGTTTTGCAAACAGGACTTATTCATTTTAGCGAAAGATATACATTAAGAAAAGATCTTGAAAACTTACTAAAGGAGGCAAAATTGGAGTATCCAGATGGAGAAATCTTTTTAACAAAAGATGGAATGAGGCTTGAAGCAAGCAAAAATAACTTTATTATTAAATAGGAGGGCATATGATAAATGTAGAAAAAGTTAACAAAATGTATGGTTCATTTACAGCACTATCTAATGTCAGCTTTAAAGTTGAAGAAGGCGAAGTGCTTGGCATACTTGGCCCAAACGGAGCTGGAAAGTCAACATTAATCAAAATCTTAACATCATTTCATTATCCAAATAAAGGTAATGTAAAAATTTTTGGAAAAGACATTGTAGAGCATTCAAAAGAAATACTACAACAAATGGGATACGTTCCTGAAAAACTAGCTCTTTATCCAGAGCTTTCTGTTAAAGAATATTTAAAATTCATATCAGAAATAAAAGGCGTTAAAAAATTAAAAAAAGAAATTGACAGAGTAGTAAGTATATTCAAATTAAAAGAAGTTGAAGATAAGCTTATTTCTCAACTTTCAAAAGGATTTAAACAAAGAGTGGGAATAGCTGGTGCTTTAATAAACAGCCCTAAACTCGTAATACTTGATGAGCCAACAAATGGCCTTGACCCGAACCAAATAATTGAGTTTAAAGAATTCTTAAAAGAACTCACAAAAGAAAGTACAATATTATTCTCTTCACACATACTAAGCGAAGTAGAATCTATTTGCAAAAGAATTATTATTGTCAACAACGGAGCAATTGTTGCTGATGACACAAAAGAAAATATTATTAAAAATAAACTTAAAGAGATTGAAATAGAATTAACAATTTTAAAAAAATCTGAAAATGAAAAAAAAATTTTTAATAGCAAAAATGATATTTTTAAATTAATACACCTTGAAGAATACGAGGAAAACTTAAACATTTCATTAAAACTATCTCAAGGCAAAACAGAAGAAGATCTTTTTAGCTACATAGTAAAAAATAATATAATCTTAAAAGCAATGATTCCAAAACATGAAAGCCTTGAAAAGATATTTAGCAAACTAACCAAGGAGAGAGAACAATGAAAATAGATTTAAAGCAATCTTTATCGCTTTCTAAAAAAGAACTAAAAATATTATTTGGAACTCCAACTGCATACGTTGTGATGTTATTCTTTTTAATATTCATAAATTTTTCATTTATTTTTTTATCAGGATTTTTTATTAAAGACAATGCATCTCTTACTTCTTATTTCTCTTCAATGCCTATTATTTTAATGTTAGTACTTCCAGCACTTAGCATGGGAGTGTTCTCAGAAGAACATAAAACAGGAAGCATTGAGCTTCTTTATGCTCTACCACTAAGCCCTCAAGAAATTGTCTTAGGGAAATTCATTACTCTTAAAATATTTACACTAATGCTATTTGCACTTACTTTACCTCTTACAATAATGGCGATTTTCATGGGCGAATTTGATCTTGGCATAATATTTCTTCAATATTTAGGGATAATTCTTTATTCTCTTTCAGTGCTAAGTATGGGAACATTTATCTCGTCTATTACAAAAAGTCAAATAGTCTCTTACATTCTAACTGTATTTACATTGATATTAATACTATTTTCCGGGAAATTGGTCATGATCTTCGGAAAAGAAAATATAATAGGGGGAATGCTTAATTTTATTTCAATCACTAATCACTTTAGTTATTTTAATATGGGCATACTAAACTTATCAGACTTTATTTATTTTATTACATTCACGATCACATTTCTAATGCTAAGCACATACAGCATAACGTTAAAAAAATGGAGATAAATTTATGAAAAATAAAGAAAATGAAGTTTTCAACCTAACCTTAAACCTTACAATAATCTTTTTAATTTTTTGCAATATATCTATTTTCATTTTCAAAATAGACTTTACAAAACACAAAGCTTTTACAATATCTAATGTTACAAAAAATTTATTTTCAAGCGCAAATGAAACAATATATATAACATATTACAATTCAGGAAGCCTTGAAAACTACTTTGCTTTCCCAAACCAAATAAAAAATTTTTTAATAAGCTTTTCTGATGCTTCAAAAGGCAAGGTAATTTACAAAGAACTTGACGCTGATAAAATTTCAACCCCATTAGAGCACATTGGCATTCCTTCTCAGCAAATCGATTTAAGAGATATTAATCAGCTCTCAATACTTAAAATATATTCAGGAATTGAAATTATTTACGAAGGGAAAAGAGAAGTAATACCGGTTGTAACAGAAATCAGTAATTTGGAATATGACCTTGCAAATGGACTTGACAAACTAATAAACAATACAAAAAAAGTTTTAGGACTTGCTTTTGGGGACAGCGCCCTAAAAGAAGCACATAAAAACTTTTCCGAAATAATGAAAAAAGCATTCAGTATTGAAATAAAAGAAATAGATTTAAAAACCGAAAAATTAGAAGACATAAGAAAAGAAATAAATGGATTATTCATTATTGGTGTTAAAGAAATTGATGAAGAGATTGTAAAAAAAATTGACGATTTTATCGTTAATGATGGGAAAATATTTATTGCAACAAGCGCAATTGACTACAATCCTCAAAATCCATATGGAATAACTCCTATTAAATCCAAACTATTTGATCTATTTGAAAGTTATGGTATAAAATACAACGACAATATTATTCTTGATAAAAGAGCCCCTACAATCTTTTTAGGTGGGGATTTTCAAACCTACTACCCATGGATATTAATAGACAAAAGTAATATTGTAAAAAAAGATATACCATTACTTAAAAATTTCTATGCTGCTACAATTCCTTGGAGTAGTTCATTAGAACTTATAAAAAAAGATGAAGAAGAAGTAAAATTTTTACCTCTATTTGCAAGCTCCAAACAATCATGGCAAGTTAAAGAGCCTAATCTTTCAAACATATCTTTGAATGCATTTGAAGTTCCAAATAAATTTGAAGAGAATAAACTTAAAATACTAGGATATGCTATTGAAGGAAAAATTAAAAGCCTCTATAAAGAACAATATTCTAAAAATTCTAAAATAATTCTAACAGGATCAAGTATGATATTTAGTGATTATATGTACAACGGATCTCCATCCAACTTTGAACTATCAGGCAGAATCTCAGACTATTTAATGCAAAAAGAAGAATTTTTTAATATTAAATCTAGAGAAATGCGCGCTAAATTAAAATTTGCAAGCTCTTCAAACGAAATGGTCAACACAAAGTTTTCATTAATAATTGTTAACTTAATTATTCTTCCAACAATAATACTAATATTTGGACTTGCTAGATTTGCTAGAAAAAGAAAAGCAAATTAAAAATAAAGGAGAGTTTATGACAAAATCAAAAGTGTTCTCAATTAATAAAGAAAAAATAAAAATATTGATAATAATAGTGTTAACATCTACATTTTTATTGGGAATAATTTTTTCAAATGAAAATAAAGTAGCAAGAATTCTGGAAGAAAAATTTTTCGATTTTGACTTGAATTCAATTTCTAAAATTGAAACAGAACTCGAAGGAACGCTAACAAAACTTGACAAGGATTGGATGCTAACATATAACAAACAAAATATTCCTGTTGACAACAAAAAAATTAATTCTCTAATCAAAGCATTAGACGAACTTCAGAAAAATAAACTTGTAAGCAGAGATCAAAAAAAACACAAAGAACTGGGTATTGGAGAAAAGCCAAGTTTTAAATTATTTGACAACAATAACAAACTATTAACAGAAATTTTTGTTGGGAAATCAGGAGAAGGCGATTCAAGATTAGCATATATTAAAGGTAATGATGAAAATGTTTACTTAACAAAAAATATCTTCTTATCATATAAAGGAAATTCTTATAATACATTTTCAGACACTACATTATTTCAAGAAAAAAACACAAAATTAGAAAATTTATCATTCAAAATAATAGAAAAATTGGATAAAGAAAATGAAAATAATATAAATAATAATTATGAGATTACAACTAAAGATGGTCTTTATTTTTTTAATAACCAAAAAATGGTAAAAGAAAGACCTTTGAACATTATTGCTGAATTTAAAGCCGATGGACTTGAAATTGATAAATCTAAAATAAATGACTATAGACTTCAATACAAAATTGAAGTCAAATGGAGCAACAAAAGTGTTAACAATCTTGAAGTTTACTTCAATAAAAATGAAGAAAATGACAAAGATATATTAATCAAAAAAGATAAAGATGAATATTACTACATGACTAGTAAATGGACTTTTTTTGATGTATTTAACTTAGAAAAAAAATTAACAGAAAAAGATAATATTTCTAGCAATCATAATCAAGAAGAGTTACATAAGCATCACAGTAATACAGATTAATATTGCTTATATTTAAAAAAACAAAAAACACAAATATAATAAAAATTGGTATCCAATAGAAAAATAGACAACATTTTATATTTTGATAAAATGTTGTCTTGCTTTGCTGATTAGTTACCTTTTAAAGGTTGATTAATATATATTGGTTCAAATAAAAAAATCACCCCAACTATTAAAAAAATAAATTTAAAAATTTGTATAGAAAAATAAAATAGAATTTGAAAGAATGAGTTCTTTAACTCTTGGTAAGTAAAAATTTAACTTTTTTTAAAACCTCATATTCTTGCTTCATTTTAAAAATATTTCTATTGGGATTTAATTCAAGCTCACTTTCTACCCTATCAATAAAATTTATTAATATGGATTTTTCATCATTATTTAGCACAACATTGCTTAAAGATTCGTCAGCATCAAATTTGTTCACAACCCTTTCAACATCATTAAAATTAAAACTGGAAAAAGAATGATCCTCCGTTATTTTTTGAGAACTGAGCTTTTCAACATTAGCAGCGCTATTGCTGTGGTCTTGTTCTTTTACATCCACTAAATTATCGCTCAAATTTTTTTTCTCTTCATTATTAAGAAAAGATTCCACAATAACTTTAGAATCTAAGTCATCTTTTAAAATAGTTTCAAAGTCATCAAATTCTTTTAACTCAAGAGATTCATAAGAACTATTAAGATTCGAAGAATCAACACTATTCTCATGTTCAATACTTTTATTCTCACCAATTAAATCTAAATGCTGCTTATTATCTGTAAAACTATCCAATTTTTCATCATTATTTAACTCTGTATTTTCTAAAAAAACATTCTCACTGCCAACATTAATGCCTTCTTTTTTAAGAAAATTATTAGAAAAATTATCGGCCACGTGCAAATTGCTAGTCAAATTCAAATCTTTATCTCTATTAAACTGAACATCCACATCATGCCGAACTTCTTCACTTTCCTTTGAAACGTAATTAATACCTTTAAGCAGCGCATCTAATTCTTCTTGACCAATAGAAATATTGGGCAAATTATCTTCTTTTTTGGAAAATGAATCGTCAACTTCAGATAACTTTTTTTCAAAATTCTTTGAATCAGAAGTAATAAAATCTCTCTGAGCAAGCTTAAATCCATTATCAAGCATTTCTTTTTCAACTCTCTCAACACGAAGCTCAACATCCTTTAAACAATTAATCAATTCACCGTGTCTTTCCTTTAATATGTTATCTAATTTTAAAAGTTTTTCATCTAAAAAAATTTTAAGATTATCTGATGCTGTAGAAACAATTTCAACAGACTCATTTCTTAAAAATACTTTTTCCATATCAAAATCAACTTGCTTAGGACCTTCTTTGATAAAAAAAATACCTTTCTTCATGCGAAACTTGCTCTCCAAAACACTCAATAGAACTACAATCTAAACTAACTTTAACTACTTGTAAATATAGTATATTAAGAATATAATTACAAGCTATATGACTATTTATAAGAAAATTGCAATGTCTTTTTACTCAGGAATACTAAGCTACTTTATAATAGCTCCCATATTTGGAGAGAGAGGATTTGTTAATTATCAAAAATTAGACAACAACTTAATATTAATAAAAAATCACATCGAAAAACTAAAAGAAACTCAAAAAGAATTAAAAGTAAGATATATTAATTTGCAAGTATCTAAATCTGAAATTCTAAAAGAAGCTAGCAAATTGGGCTATTATCCCAAAAAGTCAACAGTAATAAAAATCAATAACAATAAAGACCAATATAACCAAGGGAAAATATTAGCCCTAAAAAATCCCCTTTCAAAGAATCAAAATTTTTATTTTATATCAATAGCAATAGGTTTAATTTATTACTTTTTATCAAGTTGCATTATTCAAACCAAAAAAAATATAAAAAGCAATAAACTTATTTCCAACAAAGCTAAGGATTAGTCTTTATTGAAAATATTTATCTTTAAAAATATAATATATTTATTAATTAATTTAATCTGTGCATCATTTTTTTGCGTATCCTTAGTAAATTTTTTTTCAAATGAGCACCAATATACCCCTTTTGTTAAAACAAATATTCTAAAAAAATACCTGCAATACATTGGAATATGCAAAAGTATAGAAAAATACTCCTTGATGCATGACTTCAATCCCAAATCAAAATTAGGAAAAAATTTCTTTTTAAAGCATATAGCTGGCAATTCATATATAATATACAAAACAAAAAATGAAGGAATACTCTGGGGCGATCATCGGTATTCTCTGCTGAGCAAAGGAAAGCCAACCACTAAAATAATTTTTAGTAAATTATTCAATACTTTAAAAATCTCAATTCCGGGAGCCCTACTCTCTTATATTGCAGCAATAGTACTTATTATAATTTGGAAAATTTATATAAAAAATAACCTAATAAATAATTTTCTAGAATATTTAATGTTATTGCTACACTCTATGCCAAGAAACTTAACGGTATTTTTAATATTGTCTTTAATATATTACCTTAATTTAAATCCAAAAAATTTAATAATAGGTGGATTTGCATGGTTTTTTTCATTCTTCATCTTCAATTCTGTAATTTTTAAACAATCTCTTGATAAAACTTTATCGGAATTTTACATAAAAGCTGCAAAATCAAGAGGTATAAATAAATTACAAATAATTTTAAAGCATGCATTAATCCCGTCACTAACACCATTACTTACAAACATGAGACCTATTCTCACAACTGCTTTTTTTGGAGCATCAATGATTGAATCAACATTTGAAATCGATGGAATTGGAGCTTTATATTTAAATGCTTTAAAATTCAATGATTATGCTATTTCTAAAGACTTAATTTTTATTGGTGTTTTCATTATGCTTATTCCAAATATAATAACAGATATATTAATTTACAAAATTAACCCATATAAGGACACTCTAAACTAATGAAAGCGCCATATAAAGCAAGAAAAAAAATTTATATCGTACTCTTCGGTATATTTATTGTATTGCTAATTATTGCTCCAACACTGGTTAATGAAAATTCAAAAATTGCAATCTACAAAAAAGACCCAAATAAAGTTTATTTAAAATCTGCCAAAAACATGCCTATGCCACCCACAAAAGACAATCCATTGGGGATCGACAAAATGGGTAGAGATATTATGGCAAGACTAATAATTGCAACCAGAAATTCTATTCTGCTTTCACTAAGTTACGCAACAATTTCTGCAATAATTGGAATCTTCATTGGAACAATAATTGGCATGTTTAGTTTTGAAATTTGCATGCTAATTTCAAAACCAATCGAAACATTGCAAGCATTGCCTTTTTTTTATATTGTGTCTCTGGTTTTTTATTACTTTTTAAAACAAAAAACATACAATATGCTTCAAACGGCAACACTATTGGCATTGATTCATGGATGGATTAGGTTTGCCTTTATTGCAAGAAATAATACATTGATAATAAAAAATTTGGATTATATTAAAGCTAGCGAAGCTATGGGAGCAGGCAAAATTAGAATAATATTACACCACATTTTTCCAGAAGTATTCTCATCAATATCATCCATAATCCCATTACAAATGGGAAGAAGTCTTACTACTTTTGAAGTAGTAAGCTTTTTACAAAAACAAGACAAAAATCTATATCCTAGTCTTGGGGAACTGCTCAACTATATGCAAATGGGTAATAAATATTTGTGGATATGGATCAATCCTCTACTCATATTAATAGGCATAAACATAATACTATCAATAATAAATTTACAGTTAAGAAAAAAAATGAAACATTTAATATCATCTTAACTAAAAAATTAACAAACCCTTGGAGAAAATTTTTCTAAAAAACAATTGACACAACTTGCATTTCTAGAAGTACAAATTTCTCTTCCGTGCTTATTGATAGCCATGGAAAATCTATACTGCTTACAGGATTCTATTCTTCTTTTTAAATCCAGTTCAATCTTAACAGGAGAATTTTCCAAAGAAAGAGCATGCCTTTTAACAACTCTACTAAAATGAGTATCTACAATAATTGCGGGCTTATTGTAAACAGATCCAAGAATAACATTTGCCGTTTTTCGACCTACTCCAGGTAGCTTAACAAGATCAAAAATATTATTTGGAATAACGCCATTAAATTTTTCCAAAATATCAATAGAACAATTTACTATATTTTTAGATTTCCTTGAATAAAAACCTGCCTTATAAATTAATTTTTCAACATCTCTCACATTTGCTTTTGCTAAACTTTCAAAATTATCATACTTTTCAAAAAGGTGGGGAGAAATTTTATTAACCAAATTATCTGTTGTTCTTGCACTTAAAATTGCCATTATTAAAAGTTCATAATTATTTTTATAATTTAAAAAAGGTTTAACATCCGGATATCTAAGCAAAGTTTCATCAACAATCAAATCAAGATTAATCATAAAAAAATTATAAAACATTATAAACGCAAAAAAAAATATCCAAAGTAAAGGTATCTAGAATTTGTTGACAAGGATTTTTCAAAATGATATACTCATCATTAGCGTTTAAAATGCACTAATAGCTCAATTGGATAGAGCAACAGACTTCTAATCTGTAGGTTTTAGGTTCGAGTCCTAATTGGTGCGCTTCATTCGGGATGTGGCCTAGTGGCTAAGGCACCTGCTTTGGGAGCAGGGGATCGTGAGTTCGAATCCCACCATCCCGAAAAGGTATTTAAAAACTTTAAAAGCTAAAAACAAAGTTTTTAGCTTTTAATAACTTATACAAATTTCAAACTTAATTAAACTTAATAATTATTTAACTTTCTTTAAAGTGCTTGAATCTAAAATAACCAAACTTTTAAACTCATCCTGCAAATAAATAAAATTCTTCCTCACAGAAAAACTAGTAAAAGGCAAAATGTTATTTTCTGAAAGAATAAACTCATCTAAATTTTTAGGAGAAAATTTAGCTAATCTCCAAGTATTACTACTATCGTCCTTAACAGATACTAAAATCATTTTAGAATCAACATAAAGAGATGAATTTTTATTAATCTCAAAATTAGACTCTGACATCACTTTTAAATTCTCGAGTTTATTAAGTATCTGAAGCTTAGCTTTACCTGAATCCACTTTAATAACAACCAAATCTTTCTCACGTTCATAAATTCCGTACCGCTGAATACCTTGCTGAGTGCTTTCCTTAATTCTAACACCAGTATTTAAATCAATAAGTTGAAGTGCCCCTAAATTTGTAATCGGATCAATAACCTCTAAAAATACAGGTCTACTGGAATCTATAGACATAATAGCTAAATCCTTATTTGAAGGAGTGGGTTGGCTTTTAACTTCAGGCTCGATTTTTTGCAAATTACCATCTTTGTTATCTAAATCTACTTTTGAATCAATCTCGTCATAAGAAGGTGTATCTACAGAAGATGATTCACTAACCCTATTGTTGTTAGACTTAGAAACTTTGCCTACTTTTTCAACCTCAGAAACAGGATTTAAATTCTTTTTACCATCTGATTTTTTATCCTCAGGTAATTTTTGATCTTCCAACATCATAGGTTTTTCGCCATTATTTAAATCATCTAAACTTGCCTGTGATTTACTTTTAATTAATTCTTCTTGTTTTTCTTTAATTTTCTCTTTACTAGAAGATTTAGAATTTAATTCTCTACTAGGATCTAATCCTTTATGATCTTTACTTTTTAAAAGCTCTTCTTCACTTTTTTTGATTTCAATTTGCTTTTCAATTTCTATTTTTTTATTTTCATCACCAGTTTCCTTAAGCTGATCCTGCAAATCTTCTATACTCTCTTTTATCTGTAGCTTTTTATCAACTTTAGGAGAACTTACATCACCTGGTTTTGGTAAATTCTTTTCCTTATTAATCTCGTTAATATCCTCTTGAATCTTTTCTCTAACAGTATCTCTTTGAATATCTAAATTATCTTCAGCAGAATCTAATTTTTGTTGAGATTTCTCAAGATTAACCGACTTTTCATCTAGTTCTTTTTTTTGTTTCTTTTTAGCATCAACTTGGCTTTCAATTTCTTTTCTATGCTCTTCATCTGTAGCTTTTTCAAGCTGATCCCTTAAATTTTCAATAGTTTCTGTTATATTGGAATCACTTTCATGAACATTGTCTAGCTCAACATCAATTTTATCTTGATCTGCTTTATGAGTTTCCCCCTGAATGTCTGTAATGTCTCTTGCAAAGTTAACACCCGCTTCATTCTCGCTTAAAAGAGCTTTCACCACCTTGTCTGTAACCAAACTATCAATATCAATGTCAGACTCAATATTTCCAGATAAAATATTCTTTTTAAGAGGGATAAATATTTGAGTCTTACCAGCCCATTGACTAAACACTCTAGAAAGACCTGCATTTTCTTTGGTTAAAGATTTTAAAGCAGGCTCAATATAAAACCCTTTATAATAATCTAAATCCCCTCTATAAACAGCATTATATATTGTAATAACCTTAGAAATTAATTCTGCACTAGACCTATCATAATCGAAAGACTTTATTAAATATCCAACAAGAATTTTTCTCAGATTATATATACTGTCAAGCTGTGACTTGCTACTAATAGAAAAAACATCAACACTTGCCTTTTTATCTTTATCATCAATAAATCTATTAATAAAATATTTGCCATAATAACTTGAGTTGCTATTGGAATTGATTAACGGCCTTGCTAAAAACTCTCCAATACCCACTATTTGTTCATATGTATTTGAAAAATCATAAGGGCCTTTATAATTTACAAACTCAAGATCCATATTAACAAAGTCCTTTAATTTTTCCCTATCAACTTCCCTTGCATTAAGAGGGAATCCATTTAAAAAAACAAGAAAAAAACTAAAGATTAGTAACATTTTTTTCATAAAAGAAATTCTCCTATAAATTTAATTATAATCTACCTTACCAACTAAATTCACTAATTTAAACCTAATTTTAACATAATCAGATTTATATGCAAAACAGCTAATTTAATCTTGAATGCTTGAAATAATCTCGTTAATGTGCTTGTTAATATTTTCAGAAAAATTCTGCCGTCTCATAAACATTAACAAACTTATATACTTATTCTTACAGAGTTTAAGAATTTTTTCTGTTGAATTTAAAATGATATTTCTCAAATTTAAAATCACAGAATAAGCTATTTCTAAATTGCCTTGATAATTTAACACTATGTTTTGGATGTAATTATATATAATACAATCTTGTCCATAATAACTTTCAAACTTGGTAATAGTTTGCACTATAGTAATTATATTATTAATATCTCTCTCTCTAATTGCCAAATCAATAAAGCTCTTAATTGAAGATTCATCATTAATATATACAAAATATCTATAAAGCTTGCCTCTTGCAACAATTCTATCAAGTCCCTTTTCAGGCAAAAGCCAAACATTAAAAGCTTTTTTATATAAATTTAAATATTTTTTGGGAAAATTTCCATGTTCAGTTACAAGAAAATCTAAAATACCTAAAAATTTATCGTAAGCAGCATCACTATAACTAGAATTAAGAATCTCGTCAAGAAGCGAATAATTCTTATCGTAATCCACAAAACGCCTTTCTTTTAAATCTATTCTGCCTTGATTGTATTTATTGCCTCTAAAATGGTTCCACACACTAACATCAAGCTCTTTGTCGTATTCATAATAATAAGTACTAAGAACCCAATCCCCCCCACCCAAGACAATAATGCCTGAATTAGCGCTAAGCCCTGACAAATTCTTAACTTTAACATCTGCAAATGATATATCAAAATTTTCTTTAAAAGATACAATTCCATTTGATTTGGTTGAAACTAAAAGATTCCTATTATTATAAAGAACAGCCTTATCAATCTCAAAGTTCATTTTTTTTTTGAATTTAAGCTTGAAGTTTCTATTCAAATCAAAAAACATACCAACACTTGAAATTGCGACATATTCACCATTAAACTTTTCAAACAAAAAATTAATAGGAAAGTCTAACTTAACAGAACTAAGAATTTCCCCAAAATCTCTCCCATAAGCAATAATATGCCCCGATTTATGCCCAACAACTACCTCTTTTTTTGTATTTATCATTAACAAAAAGGGAAAAGCAACTAGCCTAGAAAACCATTTCTTATTGCCCAAAGAATCAAACAAAAATATTTCATCATTTTCACTTGCAATACAAAAATCACCATTATCAAAAACTACAGGAGAAGTAGCGGGTCTTCCACCTATGTTGACCTCAATAACTTTTTTACCAGTATTTAAATCGACAGAAACAATCCCTCCATTCGCAAGAGGAATTAAAACGCTAGCATTCCCCATAGCAGGAGCAACTAAAGGTGAAAAATCAAGCTTATGTCTCCAAACAAGCTTTCCTCTTTTAATCTTTTGAACTTCATTCCTAACTGTAATAACATAATACCCATTATCAAAATCTTTCAAAAGAAAAGGATAAGGCATTCTATTTAATCTATAAGAATATTTTTTCTCAAATGCCATTGTATAAGTAGTCAACCATCTATCTTTTGTTAAAACTGTAACAGTATCACGTTTTTCATCAATAATTGGATTGCCTGAAGCTTTGCCAGTTAATGCTTTTTGAAAATATAAATTGATACTAGAATAAAGCCTTAAAAAAGAAGCTGAAAACAAAAATATAAAAAGTATAATTCTCAAAATAAAAAACCTTTGGGGTTTAAAAACTGCTACTAAAGTCTAAAGCCAGTATTATCCCCATAAAGATTATTTCTAAGATCTCTAACCTTAGTATCATTAACATACTCAGAAAAAGTCATATATCGGTCAATTATTCCATTGGGAGTAAACTCAATAATTCTATTGGCAACAGTATCTATAAATTGATGATCATGCGATGTAAAAAGAACGACTCCTTTAAACTCTTTAAGTCCAGTATTTAAAGATGTAATTGCTTCAAGATCTAAGTGGTTTGTAGGCTGATCCAGTATCAAAACATTTGCTCCGCTAAGCATAGCCTTAGCAAGCATGCACCTTACTTTTTCTCCCCCTGAGAGAACATTTACCTTCTTTAAAGCTTCATCTTGACTAAAAAGCATTCGACCTAAAAACCCCCTAATATAAGTCTCATCTTGTTCTTTTGAATACTGACGCAACCAATCAACTAAATTCAAATCTAAATCGAAATATTTCCCATTATCCTTATTAAAATATGAAAAATTAACAGTAGATCCCCATTCATAATGACCTTTATAATTCCTATCTTCATTTGTAATAATATCAAACAAGAAAGTCGCAAACATGGGATTTCCCAAAAAAACAATCTTTTGTTGGGGTTCAATAATACTGCTAAATTTATTTAAAATTAAATTCCCTTCAAATTCTTTTATCAAATTTTTAATTGTAAGAACATTTTTACCAAGCTCTCTTTCAATTTTGAAATTAACATAAGGAAATTTCCTTGAAGAAGGCTTTAAATCTTCAACCTTTATTTTTTCGATCAACTTTTTCCTTGATGTTGCTTGCCTTGACTTAGATGCATTACTAGAAAATCTTTGAATAAAGGTCTTAAGTTCAGCAATTTTATCTTCAGATCGCTTTTTAGCATCTTTTAACTGCTTGTTTAAAATTTGACTTGTTTCATACCAAAAATCATAATTTCCAAGATACACTTGAATCTTTCCATAATCAATGTCAACAATATGGGTACAAACTTGATTTAAAAAATGTCTGTCGTGAGATACAACAATAACTGTATTTTCAAAATTAATTAAAAACTCTTCTAACCATTTAATAGATTGTAGATCAAGGTTATTGGTGGGCTCATCAAGAAGCAATATATCAGGCTCACCAAAAAGAGCCTGTGCTAAAAGAATTCTAACCTTTAAAGATCCTTCAATATCACCCATTAAATTATTATGAATTGACTCATCTATTCCAAGACCCTTAAGAAGAACTGCTGCAGCAGATTCAGCTTCGTATCCTCCAAGCTCTGAGAATTCTGCTTCTAGCTCCCCAGCTCTAATCCCATCCTCATCACTAAAATCAGGTTTATTATAAATTTCATCCTTTTCTTTTTGAATAGAATAAAGCCTTTTGTGCCCCATAACAACAGTATCAATAACTTTATATGCATCATATGCAAATTGATCTTGCTCGAGAGCTGCTATTCTTTGATTTTTAGGAATAAATATTTCACCCTTAGTAGATTCAACCATCCCTCCTAATACTTTTAAAAAAGTGCTTTTTCCTGCTCCATTAGCACCAATTATTCCATAACAATTGCCAGAAGAAAATTTAATATTTACATCTTTGAATAAAACTCTCTCTCCAAATGCAACTTCCAAATTACTTACAGTTATCAAATCATTGCCCTGCCTAAAATTAATATTCTAATACCAAATTATCTTGAAAATTAATTTAATTTTCAAGCACTATATAAATATATTGACTCAACTCTAAATTTTTTCGTATATTTAATATTATTAAGATAAGGAGATGTTTGAAATGAAAAATATTAAGCCTTTAGCTGATAGAGTTTTAATAAAAATCAAAGAAGCTGAGAGTAAAACAATTTCAGGACTTTATATACCAGAAAATGCCAAAGAAAAAACAAATATTGGAACAGTTATAGCGATTGGCTCTAACAAAGAAGAAATCAATGTAAAAGTTGGCGACACGGTGCTTTATGAAAAATATGCGGGAGCTGCTGTAAAAATTGAAAATAAAGAACATTTAATACTAAAAGCAAAAGAAATAGTTGCAATAATAGAAGAGTAAAAAGCTAAGTAGCTAAACTTAGCTTTAATCTTTATAAAATATTTTTTATAAAGATTATTGAAAATAAGGTTTTAGTTTTAAAATGAACAAAAAAAAGAAACTTGGCCTAAAGGGAAAGTAAAAATGGTAAAAAATTTTGTATTCCTAAAAGAAAAACTACTAGAGTCTACAAATATTTATAAATCAAAATTTTTTATTAAAATTTGCAAAATTAAATAAAAATTACAAGTTTATTATAAAAACTTATTATTCTGATCAATCAAATTAAAAATTTCAAGCTTACAAAATGCTGTAAGCTTGAAAAAATTAAATTAAATGAAAAGTCTAATTTTTAAAGAAAGCACCATATATTCAAGCAAATTTGATGACATCTATTACAATCCAAAGTATGGAATTGAAGAGAGTTTTTATACATTTATTAAAGGCTGCAATCTAGATTTAGAATTAAAAACAAAAGAAAATCTTTTAATAGCAGAATTGGGATTTGGAACAGGATTAAACTTTATATGCCTTTTAAAATTCATAAAAGAAAACAATATAACCTCAAAGATTAATTATTATTCTATAGAAAAATTTCCACTCAAAAAACAAACAATAATGCAAATTTCCAAATTCTTCACTAAGGAAACCGCTTATTTCAAATTAATGTTAAAAAATTACCCTAAAACTCCAAAAAAAAATCTAAAACTAAAAATAACAGAAAATGTAAATTTAAAAATTTTAATTGGTAACGTTAAAATAAAAATTAAAGAAATTCCAAAAAACGTAGAATACTGGTTTCTAGATGGATTTAATCCTAAAAAAAATCCCGAAATGTGGAGTAAAGCAATATTTAATTTAATTTCTGAGAAAAGCAGCGCAGATTGCAAGCTTTCAACATTTTCCTCTGCAAGAATTGTAAAAGACGGCTTAAAGCTTGCTAATTTTAAACACATTCACATAAAAAAAGGATTTGGGAATAAAAGACATATGATTAAAGCTCAAAAAAATTAAAAATTTACTTTTATATAAGAAATTCAAAAAAGAATTTAAACAAGTATGATATACTAATCCAATAGAAAAAAGGAGAATTTAAATGAAAAGAAAAATATTTGCTACAGCATTAATCTTTTTAATATCTAATAATTATATTTTTGCAAAAGACATAATCAAAGATTTATTCTTTATACAAGATATACTAATAAAAAAAGAAAAATATTCTGAGGTTCTAAACAATGCAAGCCTTGAGGGAATTATTGAAATTGAACACAACGGACCATATATTAAAGATCACGATTCAGAAGTTAAACTTATCCTAAAAGAAAATGGATATAGAAGAAATTTCAGCTTTTTCAATCTTTTAAATACTAGTAATATAATCAAAAGCCTAAGTCTATTTAATGAAAAACCAAAAAACATTAAAGAAAATGAAATAATATTATTGGGTACAAAAATGATTAAAGAAAATCCCTATAAACGATACAAAGACGATGACGATTTTGAATTAAAACTAAGCGCAACTCGCAAAAACAATCAAGTTTATTTAATTCTTGATTTTGATTTTATCTTTGATCAAAGAAAAACTTTTCCATCAATTTACATCAAAAAAGAAGATTTACCAACAATAATAAACAGTTTCATGAAACTACAAAATCCAAACTTCTTGCTCCCTCAAGCAGTACATAACAATTAAGAATTCAAAATGCTAGAAATAGCATTTTGCTAAAAACCAACCATAAAAAGTTTAATTAAACAATAATTTTTTATTTTTTTACAGATTTTTTAAATCAATAATATAAGTATTTATCTTATTGATTAAAGAAGAAAATTCTGTAAATTTTAATTTTTCAGATTCAATTATTTCCTTAGGAGCATTCATCAAAAAATTCTCATTTTCAAGTTTCTTTGAAACAGAAATCTTAAGCATTTTGTACTTTTCAAGCTGCTTTTCAAGCCTTATTAATTCCTTATTTTTATCTATCAATGACTTAACATCTGCATAAATTCCAAAACCAACTGCAGCTACACCAAGCATGCCATCATAATTTTCATTGTAAAATACATTTTTAAAATTAATCATTTTTTTTGCGATGTTTTCATTAGCCTTAAAGTATCCCTCATATTTAAAGTCAGCATCAAACTTCAAAGCAATATCAATCTCAATGTTAGAAGGTATATTAAACTCACTCTTAAGTGTTCTAATAGCTACAACAAAAGTTTTAAATACTTTAAAGCTTTCAAATTCTTCTTGAAAATTATTAGCAATATCAAAACTTGGATATTCATTTAAAGCTAAAACATCTTCTTTTTCTGAAAATTCAGAAAAAATTTTTTCTGTAATAAAAGGAATAAACGGGTGCAAAATTAACAATGCTTTTTTAAGAAAAAATAGCAACTTAGAAATAGTCATATTTTGAATATTAACATTTTCACTATTTAAATCAATTTTGCTAATTTCAATATACCAATCACAAAAATCATTCCAAAAAAACTCATAAACAGATTTTGAAGCTTCATTGTACTTATAGTTTGCAAAAGAAGACTCTACACCAAGAATAGTTGAATTTAAGCTTGTAAGCAACCATTTGTCAATGTCGTTAAATTTCAAATCATTTAATATTTCTCTATTTTTTAAATTTAAAAGAATAAATTTAGAAGCATTAAAAACTTTGTTTGCAAACTTAGCTCCAAGCATAAAATCTTTAGCATCAATATTTAAATCTTGGCCTTGAACAGATAAAAAGGACAAAGTAAACCGCAAAGAATCGCTTCCATACTCACGAATAATATCAATAGGATCTATTCCATTTCCCAAAGACTTTGACATTTTTTTGCCTTGTTTGTCACGCAAAAGAGGTGTAATATAAACATCTTTAAAAGGAATTTGTCCTGTAAATTCTAACCCTGCCATAACCATTCTTGCAACCCAAAAAAATATTATATCATAAGCTGTTATTAAAGTATTCGTTGGATAATAATTTTTAAAATCAACAGTAACATTGGGCCATCCAAGAGAAGAAAAAGGCCATAGCCAAGAAGAAAACCAAGTGTCAAGAACATCTTGGTCTTGAACAAACCTCTTGCCCACATTCTTTTCATCTAAAGAAGGGTCAGTATCACTAACAATAATTTCGGACGTATCAATATTATACCAAGCAGGTATTCTATGTCCCCAAACAAGCTGTCTTGATATACACCAATCTCTAATATTTGATAACCAATACCTATATGTATTTTCCCATTTTTTAGGATGAAACTTTAATTCGCCATCCTCTAAGGCCTTTAAAGCTTTGTCTGCCAAAGGCTTCATTTTCACAAACCACTGAGTAGACAAATAAGGCTCAATAACCTCGCCTGATCGATAACAATGCCCAACTTGCTGCTGATGTTTTTTAACACCTTGTAAAAAGCCCTTTTCCATTAATTCTAACTCTATTTTAAATCTTGCGTCCTTCACGCTTAATCCTTGATATTGTAAAGGAACATTTTTATTAAGTTTTCCATCTGGAGTTAAAATATTTACTTTGGGAATATTATGTCTTTTTGAAATTTCAAAATCATTAGGATCATGCGCAGGAGTAACTTTTAAAGCCCCAGTACCGAAAGTGCTGTCAACATAAAAATCTGCAATAATTTTTATCTTTTTAGTTGTCAAGGGAATTGTGACTTCTTTACCAATTAAAGACTTATATCTCTCATCATTGGGATTAACAGCAATTGCAGTATCTCCAAACATCGTCTCAGGCCTAGTTGTTGCAACCTCAACAAAAGAAGAATCATTAATGAAGTACTTAACAAAATAAAGCTTGCCATCAACTTCTTTATATTCAATCTCTTCATCGCTAACAACACTCCCAGATCCAGGATCAAGATTAACAAGGTATTCACCCCTGTAAATCAATCCTTTAGAATACAAATCCTTAAAAACCTTGTTAACGGCCTTGCAAAGGTTATCATCAAGGGTAAACTTTTCTCTTGAGTGATCATAAGATGCCCCGAGTTTTTTTATCTGATTAACAATTATGCTTCTATGCTTGTCTTTTAATTTAAAAATTTCTCGAACAAGTTCTTCTCTTTCAAAATCATCTTTACTTTTACCAATACTTTTAAGATGTCTTTCAAAAACAGCCTGTGTTGCTATTCCTGCATGATCTGTACCAAAAAGCCATAAAGTGTTGTGTTTTTTCATTCTCTTATACCTTACAAGAACATCTTGCAAAACAAAATTAAGAGCATGCCCCATGTGCAACACGCCAGTAACATTAGGGGGAGGCGCAACCATACTAAATTTTTCAAATAAAGAATCATTTGGTAAAAAAACATTATTTTCAAGCCATTTATTGTAAATTTCATCCTCAAATGCCTTGGGATCATATTTTTCAAGAGGTCTACAATTCATTGTTTTTAAAATCTCCTACCATATCAATAACATTTAAATTTTCAAAAAGCTCTTCATAAGTTTTTGAATTCATAAGATTTGAGAAATATTTACTCTGCTTTTCATTCTCAGTAAAATATATCTTAAAATATTTTTTAAGTTTATTAAAATCTTTTCCAAGTCCCCAAGTAGCATAAAAATCCTTTATATGGAATTTTAATATATTTAACCTAAAATTTAAATTACTATCCAAAAAGCGTTTTGAAGATAATTTAAATAAATTTAAATTCTTAAAAATTCCACGCCCAAACATAATCCCATCAATCAAATATTTATCAACATAATATTTAGCATCCTTGAGGCTTAAAACATCCCCATTGCCAATAATAAGCGTAGAAGGACTAAGATCATTTCGCAATTTAATAAGTTCATAAAAAATATCAAAATTAACAGGACCTTTGCTCTGATTAATAGCAAGCCTTGGATAAACCGTTAACATATCGATTCCAAAACCCAATAAAAACCCTAGCCAATCATCAACTTCTGGATATGAAAATCCATGCCTGGTTTTAACACTAAGAGGCAAATTAAATCTTGCGCAAGCTTCTTTGCTTGCTAGAATTATTTCTTTAGCCAAAGATTTATTATTAATTAAAGCTGAACAAACACCCTTTTTAACTATTTTGCTTTTAGGGCAACCCATATTAATATCGACTCCCCAAAACCCCATGCCTCCTAATATTTCTATTGCCCTATAAAATTCTTCAGGAACATTGCCCCAAATTTGAGCAATTAAAGGTCTCTTAAGCTCATTAGGCTTTAAAAAAACATGCTGAATAGATTGTTTTAATCCATTTAAAATTCCCTTTGTAGAAATAAATTCAGTAAAATAAATATGGGGCTCTCCTTCTCCAGCTCCTATTAAATGGATTAAATTTCTAAAAACAGAATCAGTAACATCCTCCATTGGAGCTAAAATCATAATTGGAAGAGAAATGTCAAATAAAAACTTCATAAAATAACTTTATAATAATAAAATGGGAATTTAAGCAAAGTAAAACATCCGATCAATATTAGTAGATTTAGATTTTTAAAAATAAGATTGTAGCTTTTAAAATAAAAAAACACCACAAAAAAATTGGCAATAAATGAAATAATCATAAGATTTTTAAAAGTTTAATAAATAATTTTAATGGAAAAATAATTAAAAAAAATTAATCCATAACAAGACTTTCGCCCGGAACCTTGGTTTTTCTTACTAAAGTGTCTTTATATCCAGCAGATTTAATAAGCTCTATATTTCTTTGAACACTATCAGCATCAGTAGGAACAAAAACAGTATAAAACGGCCCGTGAGAATTGACTACAACAAAAAGACCTGCTTTTTTTAATATTTTATAAGCCCTATCAGCATAATCTTTTTTCCTATAAGATCCGACTTGTATGTAAAAATCTGTTTCTTTGTCAGAAAAAATTGATGAATCTGTTAATAAATTTGAAGATTTATTTTTAACAACAGAAACACTCTCTTCTGATTGATTGAGTTTATCTTTTTCTTCAATTTCAGGAGTATTAAATGCTTTTTTAAAATCACTAGATTTCGATAAAGAAGGTCTCTTTCCATTCGCACTTTCAATGACTTCGATTTTTACAGGAGCAACTCCTATCCCCAAAAAATCAAGCTTCTCGGCGGCATGTTTTGACAAATCGATTATTCTATCCTTCCTAAAAGGACCCCTATCATTAATTCTTACAACAACTGATCTATTGTTTAAAAGATTTGTAACCCTTACAGTAGTATTAAAGGGCAATTCTTTGTGAGCAGCAGTAAGAGCCATCATATCAAATTTTTCACCATTAGCAGTAGTTTTACCATGAAAAGCTTCACCATACCACGAAGCAAGACCTACTGTAGCGGAATTTAAATGAGAAGCAACATAAAAAAATACAAAGAGACAAAGAAAGTTTCTATTATCTCTTAAGATGGTATCAATTAAATTTCTCATAATGTCTATTATAATATAAAAACATATTTCAACAAACAATTAAGCTTACAAATTGCTTATTTACATTTTTTTTGATTTAATTATAAAAAGAAAAAAGTCTAAAAGATGATATCAACAGAAATAATTCGAAGTAACCAAACACAAAAAGCAGCAAAACTTATAAAAATGGGAGAACTTGTTGTATTCCCAACAGAAACAGTTTACGGGATTGGTGCAAATGCTTATGATGAAGATGCTGTAAAAATGATTTTTCTAGTAAAAAAAAGACCCATTACAAATCCCTTGATAGTGCACGTTGATACAGTAAAAAAAATAAAAGAATTATCAGAATACATCCCCAAAAGTGCTCTCATGCTAATCAAAAAGTTTAGTCCGGGTCCCTTAACCTATGTTCTTAAAAAATCAATAAAAATATCCAGATTTGTAAGTGGAAACCTAGATACAGTAGCAATAAGAATTCCTGCAAATAAAACAGCTTTAAACTTAATCAAAAAATCCAAAGTCCCAATAGTAGCACCATCTGCAAATATATCAAAAAGACCAAGTTCAACAAACTTCGAAATGGCCTTCAAAGAATTAAATGGGCTTGTAAGGGGAATAATAAAAACAGAAGAAAACAAAGACTTTAATATTGGAATCGAATCAACTGTGATTGGATTTGACGCAAAAGGAAATGTGCTAATATTAAGACCGGGCACAATAACAAAAAACATGATAGAAAAAGAGCTTAAAGGAAAATATACGGTCAATTATGCAGAAACAAAAACAGAGTTGGAAAAATCACCTGGGAACATAATAGAACATTACAAGCCAAAAATTCCTGTTTATTTGTTTAAAAATCAAGACAACATAAGAAGATATTTAAACAAAGATACAAAAATACTTATCACAAAACCTACTCTAAAATCCTATTTATTTAATTTTTTGTGGGATAAAAAAAATATTACAGTATTTAATACCCTTGAAGAATATGCACAAAATCTTTACAAAGAACTAATCAATTCTGAAAATAGCTACAAACAAATCCTTAGCGAATTCGTCAAAGATGAAGAGCTTGGATACTCAATAAATAATAGAATCAGAAAAGCTAGTTCAAATAGATTCATTAAGTAAAAACGTAAATAACCCTAATTATATTACTTTAAAATTTAAACATAAATACTCATTAGTAAAGCAATGCTAAATTCAAAATTAAACGTCTAAATTCACAATAAAGCAACAAATACAATCAAGAGAAACTTAAACTAAAGATTAGAAATCGATTTTCATATAAAAAGAATTTTAATCTTTTAATTAATTGAAATAATCATGGATTAGCATAGTATATTCAAGCGGTATTTTATCCTCATCAAAAGCAATCCCAAGTGCAAAAACCTTTCCACTTGGCGTCTGAATAATGCTTAAGCTTTTTGATTTACCCTCAATAAAAATTTCTTCATCCATAAATTCAAAACTAAAAATCAAATCAATTGCATCTTCCTTGACATCCCCATAATCAAAAGAAGAAATCACTAAAGCTCCCCCATAAGATAAATCTTTTATTAAGCATTTATGTTTTGAGCCATTAAACTTGATAAAAGCTTTATCGGAATCAATTTTTAGCTTTCTAATAGAATCTTTATCAACAATAATCCTCTCATGAATTCTCTGATTTTGTCCAAGCTTTAAATCAAGAAGCTTCCCAACTTTAATAGCGATCTCTTCTGGCATGGGAGATAAAAATTCCAATGTTAACAAATTGTATTCTTTATTTTGAGAAGAATAAGCAGAAGCACTTAACAACTTAACAGACAAAAAGGGGAAAACTCCCGCACTATGTTTAAAGTCTGAATTTTTCTTAAACTGAATAGAGCCTAAATTTTTATTTTTAGCCAAAGTGGGCAATACTGTATCTTCTTGAAAAATAAGCTTAAGAGAATCCATGGAGATAGAATAAATTACCCCAAGCACAGAATATGTGCCTATTTTCATCTCAATAGTATTTCTAAGATTTAAAAAACTATTTATCTCTGTGCTCATTTTAATTTCTTTGCCCCTATACTTAGCCCCATAATCTCTTATTTTTCTAGATAAAAGCATAAACCTCTCCTTTCTCCTTTTTTAGACATAAAAAATAAAAATTCTAAAAAACGCTTAAAACTGTTTTAAACAGCTTTGCACAAGTAAAAAAAATTTAAAACAACTAAGCTGCAAACAAGCTTAATTAATAATCGATAAATCTACTCTTAAAATCTAAGATATACCATCACCCAACCTTAACAGTATCTTCTTAATTAGCAAAACTTTAAAAGTGCTGCTTATATAGTGTAAAATTATAGCAATAATTTTATACTATAACAATCAGCTTATACATTATTAATTCTTATACACTTATAGTATACTTTAGTAAAAAATATGAAATTAAATAACCTTAAATTGAACACAATAAATATACATAAGCTACTTATTTATTTAACATATTTCTCAGTTAGCTTTTCTATTATCGCGCTATCATTAGCAATATCTAAGACTATAAACATACAAAAAGATAAAAATTTTGGGTATGTAAACCCAGCAATTCCTTCAAGACTTTTAGACATTAATGGAAAACTAATAACTCAATTTATATCTGATGAGAATAGAGAATTAATGCCCTTGAGAAAAATGCCTGATAATCTAATTAATACACTTTTAATAAGAGAAGATATTGGGTTTTTTTCTCATCGAGGGTTTTCCCTAATAGGAATACTTAGGGCTGCATTTAATATTGTTCTTGGTAGATATTTTTCAGGGGGCAGTACATTAACCCAACAACTTGCAAAGCTTCTCTACACAAATCAAGCAAGAAGATCTATTTTGAGGAAACTTAATGAAATATGGTGGGCAATTCAACTTGAAAAAAAACTCTCCAAATACGAAATACTAGAAAAGTACCTTAATAAAGTTTATTTTGGAAATGGAAACTATGGGATAGTTGCAGCATCAAAATTCTTTTTCGGCAAAAGTGTAAATAAAATCAACACAGCAGAATCCGTAATGATGATAATCCAACTTCCAAATGCAAAGCTTTATTCACCACTTTACAATCCAGAATTTTCAAAAAAAATACAACGCGCGGTTTTAAACCAAGTTGTATCAAAGGGAATAGTTAAGGCCGAAATTGCTGAAAAAGAATTTAATGAATATTGGCAAAATTATGATTGGACTAGAATGGCTGATACATCTGCAATTTCAAATAAAAAAGATCAGGCTCCCTATTTTTCTGAATACATAAGGCAAAAAATACTAAAACATTTACCAGACGGCGCAAACATATATAAAGATGGATACTCAATATATTCAACTCTTGACCTTGAAGCACAAAAATATGCAGATAAAGTTACAAACGATATGATTAACAAAGCAAGAACAATGCACAATTTAAACAGATCATCTGAAACAATAACTATTAATTCAGAAATTGTGCCTGTAGTAGATGCAATCTCAGATTTATTAGGAATTAAAAATTTAAGAATAAATGGAAGGCAATATAAAAAACTTAGACAAAGAAAATTTTACGAAGACAATATTGATCTAATTGCAAGCTTTGGAGCTATACTTGGGATTGATAAGATAGATAAAGCAACAAAAGAATACATTATCAAAAATAAATTAACACCAAAACTCATTGCACAGCCTGAAGGAGCAATGGTAGCAATAGACACAACAAGCGGAGCAATAAGAGCCATGGTTGGAGGAAGCGGACATGCTAAAGACAATGAATTTAATCGCGCTACACAAGCAAAAGTTCAACCTGGAAGCGCATTTAAAACGTTATACTTTGCAGCCGCAATTGATCTAAAAAAAATAACAGCTGCCACAATGTTTTCAGACTCTCCGGTAGCATTTTTAAATAAAAGAGGAGAAGTTTATGCCCCAGGGAATTATGGTGGTAAATGGAGAGGCAACGTTTTAACACGCCAAGCATTGGCTTTGTCTTTAAATATTCCAGCATTAAGAATATTAGACAAGCTAGGCTTTGACTCTGCGATTGACTACTCTTCAAAACTACTGGGAATAACAGATCCAAAAGAAATAGAAAAAACGTTTCCAAAAGTTTATCCATTAGCACTCGGTGTAATATCGGTTTCTCCAATCCAAATGGCAAGAGCCTTTGCAATTTTAGGGAATAGTGGTAACCAAATCGAACCTTATGCAATAAGATACATTGAAGACAGAACTGGAAGAATAATAGCAAATGAAGAAGCAAGCATATTGGCCAAAATTAAAAGCAAATCACACCAAACCCAAATAGTTTCTCCTCAAGCCGCTTATATCATTACAGATATGATGAAATCAACAATTCAATATGGAACCTTAGCAAATCAAAGATATACAAATCTCAAAAATTTTAAATCTGACATTGCTGGAAAATCTGGCACAACTCAAAATTGGGCAGACGGATGGGCAATAGGATACTCTCCTTATATAACAACAGCATTTTGGGTTGGATTTGATAAAAAAGGATATTCACTAGGAACATCAGGGACAGGAACAGGATTGGCAGGCCCCAGTTGGGGAGAATTCATGGCAGAATATCACAAAAACTTGCCTAAAAAAGTTTTTGTAAAACCTGAAGGAATAATTAGCATCCCTGTACAAACAGAAACAGGGCTATTACCAGAAGGAGTTGCTGAGGAAAAAATAATAAATGAACTATTTATTTCCGGCACTCAGCCAATTGAAAAATCAAAATATTATGAAAATAAGCTAGAATTTAAAAATACAATAGAATTTAACATATATGGAATTGATGAAATCAATAATAACGATGAAATAAATTTTGACACTCCTGAATTTGAATATCTTGATAATAATCTTGAAAGTCTAAACAACAATATCAACAATAACAGTGATCTTGGAAACATTAACAATAATGAAGAAAATAAAAGTGAAGATGAAATAAAGATGAACACTCAAGAACCTTTAAATGAAATAGAAAATCAAAGCTTACAAGAAGACACAATGAATAATACTAATGATAACATCACCAATAACAACGAAAAAATGCTTTTAAAAAATACCAAAGACATTGAAGACGAAGTCCTTGTTAATGAACCAAACACAGAATCACAAAACACAAAAGAATTAAATTTAAATAACAATGAAAATGAAAAAATGAACAATAAAGACGTCAATGGAGAAGATATCCAATTGGATTAAAACAATATGTTAATAGATATCGATCAAATAAAAATAAAAAAAAGAATTAGAAAAAATATAGGAGACATTGAAAATCTTAAAAACAGCATTACAAAACACGGGTTAATTTATCCAATAATAATAGATAAAAATCAAAATTTGATAGCGGGATTTAGAAGGTACCAAGCCTTAAAAGAACTTGGCTACAAAGAGGTTGAAGTAAAGGTAATATCAATTGAAAACAAAAAAACTTTACTTGAAATTGAGCTTGATGAGAATAATGTTAGAAAATCATTTACAAGAAGTGAAGCAAACGAAGGGGAAGCTTACTTAAAAATTTATTCTGAAAGCAATCTAATAATAAGATTCCTTAAATTTATTATCTTAAAAATTAAAAACATGTGTAAAAGAAAAAATAGAAAAATTTAAATCATAGTAAGAGGTGTGTTTATGATGAATTACAAAAATCTTAATGAACTTGAAAATTTTAAAATCCTTGAAGGAATTGCTCCAGAAATGCTCAAGACTGCATTAACCGGGGAAAGAATAAAAGAATACGACATTACAATAGAAGGAGAGAGCGTACATTATAATTATGCTTCAAAGCAAATTAATGAAAACCACCTTAAAATTTTTCAAAATTTAAGCGATGAAGCAAATTTAATAGAAAAATATAAAGAAGTACTTAATGGGGAAAAGATTAATATTAGTGAAAATAGAAAGGTACTGCATCACCTTACAAGAGGACAAATTGGCAAAGACGTAATAGAAGACAATAAAGAAAATATGAGAGAGTTTTTCCAATCAGAACTTGAAAAAATATATAATTTTTCAAAGCAAATCCATTCTGGGAATATTAAAAGTGCAAATGGTAAAAAGTTTAAAAATGTAGTTCAAATAGGAATTGGTGGATCCAGTCTAGGGCCAAAAGCTCTTTACAGCTCAATAAAAAACTATGCAAAAAAACACAATCTGACCTTAATGAATGGTTATTTTATTTCAAATATTGATCCAGATGAATCAGAAGAATTGTTAAATAGTATTAATATTGATGAAACACTTTTTATCATTGTCTCAAAAAGTGGAAATACATTAGAAACTAAAGCTAATATGCAATTCTTAATAAACAAATTAAAATTAAATGGCATAAAAGAATATAAAAAACAAATGGTTATTATAACATTAAAAGATAGTATGTTAGCGCTAGAAGAAAAAGGATATCTTGAATATTTCTTTATGCACGATTCAATAGGTGGGAGATTTTCTCCAACATCAGCAGTTGGACTTGCGCTACTTACTCTTTGTTTCACAGAAAAAATTGTAAAAGAAATTATAAAAGGAGCTAATAAGGCTGATAGAAAATCATTAAATAAAAACGTAAAAAACAATGCACCTCTTTTGGCAGCACTGATTAGTATATATGAAAGAAATGTTCTCAATTACACTAGCAATTGCATTATTGCTTATTCTAAAGCAATGGAAAATTTTTATCTTCACTTACAACAACTTGAAATGGAAAGTAATGGGAAAAGTGTAAACAGATTTAACGAAACAATAAACTACAAAACCGTAAGAATAATTTGGGGAGGCATTGGAACTGATGTTCAGCACTCATTCTTTCAAATGCTTCATCAAGGAACAGATATAGTTCCAATGGATTTCATAGGTTTTAATGAAACACAACTTAAAGAAGATGTAATAACTGATAATAGCTCAAGTAATGACAAATTAAAATCAAATTTAATAGCGCAAATAATAGCATTTTCAAAAGGTAAAGAAAATAGTAATAAAAATAAAAATTTTAAAGGCGAGAGGCCTTCTGCACTAATATATTCAAAAGAATTAACACCTTATGCAATAGGAGCAATACTCTCCCATTATGAGAATAAAGTAATGTTTGAGGGATTTTTATTAAATATAAACTCATTCGACCAAGAAGGAGTTCAGCTAGGAAAAATTCTTGCAAATCAAATTTTAAAAAACGATACTTTTGAAGATGAAGTAATAGAATCTTACTCTAAAAAATTATTAAAGCAAGATTAATTAATTTTTAATATATACCCTTAAGTTTAAAAAAGAATGCACTAAGCTTATACAAGAGGTAAGAATGGATAAGGTAAGTATATTGTATACATTAATTAATATTGTAATTATGCTTATTTTAATAAGCATAATTTATCTTTGCAAGAAAAAAAATGTTTCTTTTACAAAAAGAGTATTTATATCATTAATAATAGGAATAGCATTTGGAATGACTATCCAATATTTTTATGGCACAAATTCATCTATAACAAACGAAACTGTCAATTGGATAAATATTTTAGGCGATGGATACGTAAGACTTCTTAAAATGGTTATAACCCCCTTAATAATAACATCAATAATCTCTGCAATAATAAAATTAACTAACAGTAAAGATGTTGGGAAAATGAGTCTACTTGTAATAGTAACGCTAATATTTACAGCAGGCATTGCTGCAATAATAGGCATTTTCACTGCATTAATATTAGGATTAACAGCTGAAGGACTGCAAGCAGGAGCCAGCGAAATTTCACAAGGTGAAAAATTGCAAAAAGGCCTTGAAATATTAAATCAAACGCCAATTACAAAAAAAATCACAGAACTTATTCCACAAAATATATTTGAAGACTTGGCAGGACTTAGAAAAAATTCAACAATTGGAGTTGTAATATTATCAGCTATCATAGGAATAGCTGCCCTTAAAACATCTATAAAAAAGCCGGAATCAATGAAATTTTTTAAAAAAATAATATTAACGCTTCAAGATACAATATTGGGAGTAGTAACTTCTATTTTAAAGCTAACCCCTTATGCTATATTAGCTTTAATGACAAAAATTGCGGCAACAAGTGAATTCAAAAGCATAATAAAGCTTGGAGAATTTGTAATTGCTTCCTATATTGCTATAGGCCTTACATTTCTTATGCACATGACATTAATTGCAATAAACAAATTAAACCCAATTACTTTTATAAAAAAAATATCTCCAGCACTATCATTTGCATTCATATCTAGGTCTAGTGCTGCAACAATACCTATTAATATAGAAATTCAAACCAAAAACCTAGGAGTAAGCGAAGGAATAGCAAATTTATCAAGCTCATTTGGAACATCAATTGGGCAAAATGGTTGTGCAGCACTTCACCCTGCTATGCTCGCAATGATGATAGCACCAACCCAAGGAATAAATCCTACAGATGCTTCATTTATACTCACACTTCTTGGATTAATAATAATAACTTCATTTGGAGCTGCTGGAGCTGGTGGAGGCGCAACAACAGCTTCATTAATGGTACTCTCGGCAATGAACTTTCCAGTAGGGTTGGTCGGACTTGTAATATCTGTTGAACCTTTAATTGACATGGGAAGAACAGCTGTTAATGTAGGCGGCTCAATGCTTGCTGGTGTTATATCTGCGAAAAAACTTAAACAATTTAACCAGAATATATACAACAAAAAAGAATTTGTAACAAAATAAATGGAAAAACAATGATGAAAATAATAATTATTGGAGGCACATCAGCAGGGACTAGTGCAGCAGCTAAAGCAAAACGCTTAAACAAAAATTTAGACATTACTATTTATGAAAAAACAAATATTGTATCTTTTGGAACTTGTGGCTTGCCTTACTTTATAGGAGGATTTTTTGACAATCCAAATACAATGATCTCAAGAACAAAAAAAGAATTCGAAAAAACTGGGATCTCTGTTAAAACTAACCACGAAGTTATCAAAGTAGATACAAAAAGCAATACAATTACAGTAAAAAATCAAAAAGCAGGAAAAATTTTAAGCAATGCTTACGACAAACTCATGATAGCAACTGGTGCAAAACCTATTATTCCGCCAATTGACAATATCAATCTAAAAAATTTTTATACACTGAGAAATTTAGAAGACGGTCAAAAAATAAAAACTTTAATGAATAAAGAAGAGATTAAAAATATAGTAATAATTGGTGCTGGATATATTGGAATTGAAATGATAGAAGCAGCAAAAAATAAAAGAAAAAATGTAAGATTAATTCAACTAGACAAACACGTCCTCATAGATTCCTTTGACGAAGAAATAGCTAAAATAATGGAAGAAGAACTAATAGAAAAAGGAGTTAATCTTCATACAAGTGAATTTGTAAAAAGTTTAATAGGAGAAAAAAAGGTAGAAGGAGTAGTAACAAACAAAAATACTTATCAAGCTGACGTTGTTATACTTGCCACTGGAATAAAACCTGCCACTGAATTTTTGGAAAATCAGCTTAAAACTACCGCAAATGGAGCAATAATTGTAAATGAATATGGAGAAACTAGCATAAAAAATATTTTTTCTGCAGGAGATTGTGCAACCATTTATAATATAGTAAGCAAACAAAACGAATACATACCACTGGCAACAACAGCCAATAAGCTTGGAAGAATAGTGGGTGAAAATCTAGCTGGCAATCATGTTCCATTTAAAGGTACATTGGGCTCAGCTTCAATTAAGATTCTGTCTTTAGAAGCTGCAAGAACAGGACTTACAGAAAAAGATGCAAAAAAGCTTAAATTGAAATATAAAACAATTCTTATAAAAGATAAAAATCATACAAATTATTATCCAGACCCAGAAGACATTTATATTAAATTAATTTATGAGGAAAATACAAAAATAATCCTTGGAGCACAAGCAATAGGAAAAAATGGAGCCGTAATAAGAATCCATGCTTTATCAATTGCAATCTATTCAAAACTTACAACAAGAGAATTGGGAATGATGGACTTCTCATACTCTCCGCCATTTTCAAGAACCTGGGACATATTAAATATTGCTGGAAATGCTGCAAAATAAAAGAAAAGTAAATAAATTAAATTTAATTCTTCATACTAATTGGTTGTCCTGTGCTTGAGAGAACATCTCTCCAAAAAGAACCATTTGGATTAACCTTATTTCTATCAATTACCGCCATTTTAATCGGTATATGTACAAATTTTGTACTCCACAAACTAATCAGCATTTTTGTTTTGCCAGACATTGCAGCGTGAACAGCGTTCGAACCAAGCCTAGCACAATAAAGCGAATCGCTAGCATTAGCAGGCGAACTTCTAATAATATAGCTGGGATCAATGTATTTAAGAGTAAATTGTATATTTTTTGCTTTAAAATATTCAGTAATTTTATCTTTAATATAAAGCCCAATATCCTCATAAAGCAAATTCCCAGAATCGTCTTTTTTTTTAGGGAAATGATCAAAATACTTTTGGCCTGCTCCTTCTGCTATCAATATTACTGCATGAGGAATTTCTTCTAAGCTTTCTTTCTCTAAGAGTCGCCTTTCAAGATGAACAAGAAATCCATTAGGACCTTCTATATCAAAATCAAGCTCCGGAATTAAACAAAAATTAACATCATTAGAAGAAAGCGCAGTGTGAGCAGCAATAAAGCCAGAATCTCGCCCCATGACTTTAACAAGTCCAATACCATTGTAAGCACTATTGGCTTCAAAATGAGCACCAGCAACAGCTGCAACTGCTTGTTCTACAGCAGTCTCAAATCCAAAAGATTTTTGAACAAACATAAAATCATTGTCTACAGTTTTAGGGATACCTACAACTGCTATTTTTAAATTTCTTTTTTCTATTTCCTCAGCAATAAGAAGAGATCCCTTTTGAGTGCCATCTCCACCAATGTTAAAAATCATGTTAATGTTCATTCTCTCTAAAGTGTCAACTATTTCCACAGGCTTAATACCGCCTCTTGAAGAACCAAGAATAGTGCCTCCAAATTTATTAATATCATCAACAACATCTGGATTAAGATTAATAAAAGGTGAATTTGATTCAGGAAGAAGACCTTGATATCCAAATTTTACTCCATAAATATTGCGAACTCCATAAATTTTCCATAAAGTTCGCACAATAGAGCGAATAACATCGTTAAAACCAGGACAAAGCCCCCCACAAGTGGTAATAGCAGCTTTAACGTGTCTGGGCACAAAATAAATTTTTTCTCTAGGCCCAGCTTTTTCTAAAAGAACATCTTCATACCGATCTCCCTTTTCCTCATTTCTATATACACTAAACTTAATTTTATTTTTTTCATTAACAAAATATGAAGAACCTTCACTAGCATAAAAATCAATCAAAGGATTATTTTGTTTGCATTCCCCCAAACTATCTATTTTAAAATCTAAATTTTCATTTTTAATTCTATACACCAAACACTCCTTTATACTATTATAGCCCAATTACTTTCTAATAAACTTACTTTGATCTTTAATCATATCGTATATGTCATCATAAATATAAGGAGACCCTTCAACAGGAGATTTAATTAAATTGCCAGCTATAAATTCAAAATATTTATTCAACTTTGAATTCTTTTCAAAATCAATAAATGGCACCCTATTATTAATAGCCTCTCTAAAACTTTTTGCAAAAGGCACAAAGCCTATAAACTCTATTGGTATATTAATATTATTCTTAACAACATTAATCAAATTTTCACACATAGCAATTTCTTCACTAGTTTCTATTCTATTTAGCACTACTCTAGGATAAAAATTGTTCATCATCTTCTTGACTTTCAAAGAAGAACTCAAAGAAATAAGTTCAATCCCAACAACCAAATCTTTAAATCCAAGCTTTGTCCCTTCAATTTTATCCTTAAAAAAATTACCAATATAGTCACGCTCAGGACTTTTTTGAGGAAAGCTCAAATATAAAAGACGATAAAGAGCATTCTTCAAAAAAGAATAAGCATTAAGTATAGAGGGGGTTTCTGGTACTGTAACAATTATGCCGCTATAAGACGCCAAATAAAAATCTATTGTATTATAAGAAGTTCCAGATCCTAAATCCAAAAAAACAAAATCAGCAATAAGATCTTTTTGAATCGATTCTATAATCTTTTTCTTAATAGAAAAAGGAAGATTAGCTGTCCCTGTATAAAGAGAATCACCTGGAATAAGATAAAGTTTATCATAAGATGTTTTACATACTAAATCTGAAAAATTTTTATCCCTTTTATTAATAAAAGAACCAATGCCCACACCCTTATTTTTAACGCCCAAACATGTATGTAGATTAGACCCTCCAAGATCAAGGTCAACAAGTATTACAGTTTTGCCTAAGCTAGAAAGCTTATACCCAACATTTGCAACAAAAGATGTTTTTCCAACACCACCTTTGCCACTTGCTACAGGAATAATTTTAGTCATTCTTAAATCCTAGTTATCCTTACGATTCTTTTTAAAAATTTTAATAAAATTAAAAATCCCTACAAATCTCGATCTCTTTTCGGAATCTTTAATTAAATTTTCATCCTCTTTAACCCCCGAAATTAAATCTTTAATTAAATCTTTATTGTTTGTAAAATTTTCAATACTATCTGGTTTCCCACAAATTACAATTTTATCATCTTTTAAAAAAAAATAATCGCCATCAACAAATTCATATCTAGAATTACTTAAATTTCTAACAGCAATAACTGTAATCCCACACTCTCTTCTAAGATCAGCTTCAAAAAGAGTTTTTCCAACATATTCTTTGGGAATAACAGTTTCAGCAACAATAATATCATACCCAATAATATTATAAGTTGAAAGATTGGGAGATACTAATAATGGAGTTAATCTTCTTGCAGCATCTTTACTTGGAAATATAATTTTTGTTGCACCAAGAGTTTTTAATATTTCAGCATCATCCCTATTTTCTGTCTTAACACATATTTCCTTCAAGCCTAAAAGATTACAATAGTGAGTAACAAGGGCACTTTTACCAAGATCATCATCAAAGTCAATCACAACAGCATCTGTGTCTACAGGAATTATTCTTTTCAAGGCATTTTTAGTGAACTGCTCAACAACAAAGCTTTCTGTAGCTATGATATCATATTCCTCAATAAGCTCCTTAGATGTATCTATAATAATAATTTGACAATCAAGTTTGCTTAAATCTTCAAGTAGATGAATTCCCAAATTACTAAGTCCAATAATAACAAATGTTTTCATATGCTTCAACCAACCAAGATGTCTTGCCTTGGCCTTGTAAATTCTTCAAAACGCGACTTTCTTGAAACAAAAACAGCCATTGAAAAAAGCCCTATCCGTCCTGCAAACATAGTAAAAATTATAATGACTTTACCCCAAAATGACAAATCCTGAGTTACTCCAACTGAAAGACCAACTGTTCCAAAAGCAGAAAATACCTCATAACCCAAATCAATAACTTTCCAATTACCAGATCCTCCCTCAAAAAAAAGTAGCATAAAAAAGGAAAAACTTAAAATAAAAATAGCTCTTGCAAAAAACAAAAGTGCAAATCTTATACTATCTATTGAAACCTTGTAAGACCCAATAATATATCCATTGCCAATTTGATTTTTAACAACAGCTAATACAATTAAAAAAAATGTTGTAATCTTAATCCCTCCAGCAGTTGATCCGGGTGCACCACCAATAAACATGAAAGGCAGAGAAACTATTTGAGTTCTTCCACTTATTAAAGAATTATCAAGATAATTAAACCCAGCTGTTCTGGTACTAATTGAATAAAAAATTGAATTAAATATTAAAGTACTCATTGAATAGCCATCTTTTAATTTATGCATCTCTGTAAAAAAGAATAAAATTGAACCAATTATAATTAAAACAAAACTTAAAAAAAAAACTATTTTAGCATGAAGTGATAGCTTTTTTTTGTTCTTAATAGTATTCTTTACATCTCTATAGACCATAAATCCAAGCCCACCACAAATTATCAAAATAGAAACGACAACTATAGCCTCAGGAACATCTCGCCATGCATAAATACTCTCAGAATGCATTGAAAAACCCGCATTACAAAACGCAGAAATTGTTGTAAATAAAGCTTCTAAGAATGAAATATTAACTCCCCTAAGTTTAAAACAAATAAGTATTAATATCAAACCTATCATTTCAATTGAAAAGGTTATAAACAATATGCTTTTTAAAATTCTAATAGGATTATATTCTATATTTGAAAGGGAATATTGCTTTATTATTCTTGCATCTGTTAAATTCATTTTCTTTTTAGGTATAAGCAAATAAAAAGTAGTAATACTTATAAATCCAAGCCCCCCAAGCTGGATTAACAACATTATCAAAATAAATCCAAAAGTAGAAAAATTTTCTATTTCAACCGTTACAAGACCTGTAATACTTACGGCAGAAACAGCAGTAAAAAGAGCATCAATGTATGCTAACTCGCGCTCACCTTTCCAAGAAATAGGAAGCACTAACAAAAGAGATCCTATAAGCATAATTAAAACAAAATAACTAAAAAGTAAAAACCTGTCACCAAATTCAAATTTCAACATATCGTATACAAAAATCTATTTAAATTATTAAAAATCTATCTTATATAGCATAATATTTTAACATTGAAATATTATCATAATTACATTATTTTTAATATATGTTAGAAATAGAATCAAAAGCATTTATTCCCCCAAAAGAATTAAAAAGAATTATTAAGTTGGCAAATAAAAAATTCAAGTTTATTAAAGAAGAAATAAAAACTGACATCTATTACTCAAACCCAAAAAAAATTATAAGAATAAGAAAATTAAATACTCTAGAAAAAATTGTCACATTTAAAAAAAAAATATTAGACGATAATAATGCTATAGAAATTAATAAAGAGGTGGAATTTAAAATAGATAGCATTAAAAATTTTTTAATCCTTATGAAAGAGCTTAAATTTAAAAAGCTATACAAAAAGATAAAAAAAAGTTTAATTTATCAAACCAATAATTTAAATGTAGAAATAAATGAAATCAAAAATCTTGGATTTTTTTTAGAAATAGAAAAAATAATTAATAATGAAAATGATATTGGTTTAGCAAAAAAAGAAATTGACAACATAATCAATCAATTTGGATTAAAAGAAAACCTTGAAACTAGATCTTACTTTGAATTACTTTCATTGGCAAACCAAGGTAAAAAATAATTCTTTGGCATTAAAACTTAAAGTAGAAACTAAAAGCACTTGATTATCATAAATTCCAATCTGGGGACTAGTAACATTACTCTTAAAACGCTCTAATTTATTTAAAAAATACCAATTTTTATTTTTAAAATAAATTAATCTTACATTATTATTATCTTCAAAAGCTAAAAACAAATTATTTTTATAAAGCCCAATATCACTACTTGAGCCTCCCATTTTAACATTAGGGCTTATATTAATCCATCTATTACTTTTCAAAGGAGAAATGCTTAAAATAGGCCTATTTTCAGAAACAAAACTCATAATTATTTGATTAAAAGTAGAATCAAAAACCCCCTTAATAAAATTGGCCATATAAACAGAAGGAATATTTGCATTTACCCAAGAATTCTCATTATTTACAATAAATTCAGATTTAATCTCATCATTTGACTTATAATTATAAAAAATGCCTAAAAAAGGTTCAGATATCAGTCCAATGTTTGATGAATTCACATTAGAATCACCTTTGCTTAAATAAGAATGTATTACATCATTCCAAGTACTTCCGTAGCCCATATTTGAGATTAAATTAATTTTATATTCACCTCCAATTTTCCTTAAATATGTCAAATACAACCTATCTTTTAAATCAATACTAATATTTAATAAAGATCCAAAATTCTCTATGTACCCAGGACTAATATCAATCCATTTTCTACTATTAAATTTTTTAACTACAAGTTCACTAGCAAAATCGGATCCTGATTTTGTAACAAAAGCAATATATAAATTTCCTTTGGAATTAATCGAAAAATCAAAATTAACTATATTAATAATATTCCCATTAACAGATGAATCAAGATTAAACCAGCCAACATTCTCAATAAACTCTGCGACTTTAATGTCATCGCTATTCTCTAACTGATACGCAATATAAATATTACTTTTATAAATCCTTAATACATACTTTTTAAGTTTAGTAGTTAAATTTAAAACAGGCAAATCTTTTAAAGTAAAAAATAGATCTTCTTTTTCAACCTTAGATGCTTTAGCTTTCAGAGAATCACTACTTAAAATTGAAAAATCTAAATCTGTAAGTGAAAACTTTATGTTTTCGTTTTTAGTGCCAACATATATTATTGCATAAAGAGAATTTTTATCTAGCCTTATTTTAAAATCTTTTTTTTTAATTTTATCAGTTATGTACTTTTTATTAGAAATATCATAAATTTTAAAAACAAAATCGGAATTTGAACTCTTATCTAAGGTTAAAATATAATCAGAAGATTTGCTAACTTTTAAATAAACACTTCCTTTACCATTTTTACTTAAAATACTCAAAGGACTAATTTCCGTTAATATTTGATTTACTTGAGCTTGAATAAAAGAAAGTTTTGTAAATAAAAATAGCAAAATTAATGTCTTATTTATTTTCATATTTTTTTATATTAAAAAATACTAACACATAATCCAAAAATGATAAAATTGCAAAAAAAGCAGCACAAGCATACGTAGTTTGAATAATAAATAAAAATTTAAATTTAAAATTTAAAATGTAGCTAATAAAATCTTGAATTGGTTCTGTAAAGTTGAGTTGATTTAAAGTATAAAACAAAAGACTTGCAAAGGTACAAACAGCATAAAGAAGTGACTTTAATTTCCCCAAAAAATTTGCTTGTTGAACTATATCAAACTGAATAATTAAATTTCTAACAAAACCAATAGAAATCTCACGATAAATAAATATTACAAAAAAATAATACGGGGTTATTCCTTTGTAAAAGAAAAAAACAAAATATGTTAAATGCTGTAAAACATCCGCATAAGGATCTAAAACCTTACCCACATTGCTAACAAGACCATATTTTCTTGCAATATACCCATCAATAAAGTCGGTAAATTCATTAAAAATGATTAAAACCCAAATAATTCCAAAAAACAAATATGGAAAAAATATATTTTCCAAAAAAAACAAAATTAATATGATAAAGGAAAGTACAATCCTTGCTAATGTTATTTTATTAGGAGTAATAAACTTGATTAAGCTCTTCAATTTATCAAATCTCCTTATCTCTTATTTTTAATAAAACAAATTTAATAGCTTCATCAAGTTTAATTCCATTTATTTGCTCATTTGTTCTTGTTCTAATAGATATTCTCTCTTCTGTTGCTTCTCTCTCGCCAATTATAAACATATAAGGTATTTTTTTAGCCTGATGTTCTCTAATTTTAGCATTCATCCTTGAAGAACTATTATCAAGTTTTATTCTAATTCCCTCATTTTTAAATTTATTTAAAACATTAATAGCGTAATCTTCTACAATATTATTAACAGGAATAATTACTGCTTGAACAGGAGACAACCATAAAGGAAACGCTCCGCCATAGTGTTCTACAAGAATTCCAAAAAATCTTTCAATAGATCCCAGCAAAGCTCGATGAATCATAAACGGTCTTTTTTCTTTACCATTCTCAGCAGTATAAGTCATATTAAATCTCTCAGGAAGATTAAAATCAAATTGAATTGTACTCATTTGCCACTCTCTATCAAGCGAATCAACTATCTTAAGATCAATCTTAGGTCCATAAAAAGCACCTCCCCCCTTATCAATTTCATAAGGAACTTCAAAATCATTTAAAGTCTCTTGAAGGACCTTTAAAGACATTTCCCAGTTAGCATCATTCCCAACAGACTTGTCAGGCTTTGTAGAAAGATATGCCTTTAAGTTGTTAAAGCCAAATTTATTCCACATATAAATAGCAAACCTAAGAACTTCTTTAATCTCATCAAAAACTTGAGAATGGGTGCATATAATGTGAGCATCATCCTGAGTAAACCCTCTGGCTCTCATCATGCCGTGCAAAGCACCTATCTTTTCATAACGATATACAGTTCCAAGCTCGGCCCATCTAAATGGCAAATCTCTATAAGAATGCTTACCTGCATTGTAAATTGCAATATGAAAAGGGCAATTCATAGGTTTAAGATAATAATTGCTTTTATCCATTTCTATTTTTTCAAACATGCTTTCCTTATAAAAGTCTAAATGACCAGAAGTTTGCCAAAGCCAAGATTTACCAACATGAGGAGTAAAAAGAATATCATATCCATTCTTAGAGTGCTCTTCTCTCCAAAAGTCTTCTATTAAAGATCTTATTTTGGCTCCGTTGGGATGAAAAAAAACAAGTCCTGGACCAATCTCTTCATGAATAGAAAATAAATCAAGCTCTTTTCCGAGCTTCCTATGATCTCTTTTTTTTATTTCCTCCCTCAAATTAAGATAAGATCTCAGCTCTTTTTCATTATTCCATAAAGTTCCATAAATTCTAGTAAGCATTGGATTTTTTTCATTACCTCGCCAATAGGCTCCGGCAATGCTTATAAGCTTAAATGCCTTTGGATCAATTTTCTTCATGTTCTCAACATGAGGACCCCTGCAAAGATCGATAAAATTATGACTCTTGTAAATAGAAATTTCATCTTGTAAATCAAAATTTTTAATCAAATCAACTTTATAAGGTTCATCTTTAAAAATTTCAAAGGCCTTTTCTACGCTTATTATCTCTTTTTTAAAAGAACTTCCAGTTTTTAAAATCTCTCTCATTCTATTTTCTATGTCCGAAAGGGAATCTTCTGTAATTGGCTTTTTAAATTCAAAGTCATAGTAAAACCCATCTTTAATGGGAGGCCCTATTGCAATCTTGGTATTTGGGAATAAATCACACACAGCTTCTGCCATAACATGAGCTATTGAATGTCTTTTCTTATAAAGAATATCTTCTTTGTCTAAATCTTTATTCACAACAATACCTTTAATCTTTTGGTTTTTATTAAGAAATTAAAATTTGCATTCATCACTTTTACTTTAAAATACTTACATCAAATATTTACAATTACTAAGTTAAAATATACAAAAAAATTTTCTAAAAAAATAGTGATAAAAAACAAAACATTGAAAATAAATTCTCAATCCATAGCAACTATTGATTCAATATTAAAATAAAAAGACATTGCTAAAAAAAATGTAATAGTAGAAGAACCCCCATAAGAGAGGAAAGGGAAAGGAATCCCAGTAATAGGCAGAATCCCCAAAGACATTCCAACATTAAAAGAGGTATGAAAAAATAAAAGTCCTAAAATTCCAGATATTACCAAAGCCATATATCTATCTTGACTTTTATTCATTATTATCAAAAATTTAAAAAAAAGAAAAAAAAATAATATTAAAATCGTACTAACACCTAAAAATCCAAACTCTTCGGCAAGAATAGAGAAAATAAAATCTGTACTTTGAGAAGGCACATAATTAGCATGTGTATAGGGGCCTTTTAAAAATCCTTTACCAAAAAGACCACCAGAACCAATTGCTATCTTAACCTGATTTAAATTCCAACCAGCACCCTTAGCGTCAATAGCCGGATCTAAGAATACCAAAAACCGTTTAATCTGATAAGTCTTCATTAACTTTGAAAGAACTTTTGAAAAGACTATTGAAAGCAATAAAATAGAACTTGCAAAAAATACATAAAAATAAATTATTTTAATGCCCAAACCATATCTAGCAATAAAAAATCCTAAAACAGAAATTAAAAGTATTAAAAGTAACACCCCTATTACTACTTTAAAATAAAAAGGATTTGAAAATATAAGATAAAATACATTGCCCATATTTACCTTATGTTCGTACCAAACCGGTAAAATTGCAAAAACAAAAGAAAAAAATCCTATCAGTGCAAATGCCAAAACATAATGCAAATCTATTCCTGCAAAAAAAGAAATAAATATAAAAATAGTTAAATATACTATTGCTGTACCAAAATCAGGTTGCAATAATATGAGAATTACTGATGGAAAAATTAATAAAAATGCAGCAATAAAGATAAAAAATTCATTATAACCTTTTTTTTCAGCATAAAATTTTGAAAGGGTTAAAATAATAATAACTTTGCCAAATTCAGAAGGCTGTCCTCCAAGCTTCCATATACCAATCCAAGACCTTGCTCCATTTACGGTCATTCCAAAAAATGCAGTAAAAATTAAAGCCAATATTAACAGAAAATATAAAGGATATACCATGCTATAAATAAATTTTAAATCGTATTTTCCCACTATAAAAATTAGAAAAAATCCAATAACCACCCAAAAGGTTTGCTTTATATATTCACTCTTAGTTAAAGATCCACTAATATTATAATCACTAGAATAAATCAACAATATGCCAACAAAAGAAACTATAAATAAGCTTATCAAAGCTAAATAATCATAATTTTTCCTAAAAACCATTAATTTACCTAATATACCATGGCCTATAACTTTTAAGAATATCTTCATAACTTTGATTTGCAAAAATACCTTGCATTATTAAATCTGTAGATTTTGCAGGCCACCAATCTACATTACTTTTTGCCTCAACCAAGCTAAAAACAATAATTTGATTATCAACTAAGCCATTATAAGGAGCAAGCCCAATAAAAGAACTATTTTCAAAACCATCTATACCAGTTTGACCAGTACCTGTTTTGCCTCCAACCTTAACAGCTTTTGTAAGAATTGCATATTTTGCTGTACCATAAGTTACAACACTTCTCATATATTTTTTTAAAAGCTTAAATGTATTCTTGCTAATAAGATTTGTCTTTCTTAGTATTTCCGGCTTATTCTCAAGAACGACCTCATTTGTACCCCCCTTTAAAATTTTATTTACAATTCTGGGCTTATATACAACACCTTCATTTGCAATCATAGCAACCATATTAACAATCTGCATGGGAGTTGCATTCAAAAATCCTTGACCTATTGAAAAATTTACAGTATCTCCTCCAACCCAAGGCTGATTAAAAGTTTTTTCTTTCCACTCAGGACTAGGAAGAAGACCAGATACTTCATTTGGCAAATCAATTCCCGTTTTTTCTCCAAACCCAAATTCTTTTGCATACTTTCTAATCCTATCTACCCCAAGATACTTAAGCCCAAGTGTATAAAAATAAACATTAGAAGAATGTGCAATTGCCTCTTCTAAATTCACATAACCATGACCACCAGGCTTCCAACAATGAAAAATTCTATTCCCAACTTTAAAATATCCAGGACAATAAATTTTTCGATCTTTATCTATAACTCTCTCCTCAAGAATGGCAGCAGCAACAACTAATTTAAAAATAGAGGCAGGTGGATAAACAGCTTGAATTGCTTTATTTAAAAAAGAGTAATCTTCCTTATTATATTTATTGTAAACATCTCTCATAGAATAATAAGGATAATTGTGAAGAGCAAGAACAGCACCTGTTGATGGTTTTAACACTATAATAGCACCATACCTTTTACCTAAAGCATTCTTGGCAAGATCTTGGATATCTTTATTAATATTAAGCACAACATCATTGCCTGGCACCATATTCCTTATAATAGAACCATCATCTATTCTTCTCTCCTTAGAATCTACTTTGTATTTAATTAATCCTTCTTGCCCTCTAATGTAATTATCATAAACTTGTTCAACACCTAACTTTCCAATAGTAGAAGTATTATCGTAACCACCAACATTATAAAACGTTCTAAGTTCTCTTTGATTTATTTGGCCAACATACCCAATTGAATGCGAATATGAATCGTCAACTAAATAATTACGCTTAAAAGAATAGGTCCATAAAAGAGCGGGGTAATAAAACTTTTTTTCAGAAATTTTAAAAAGCATTTTTGGAGTAAGCTCAACTATTTCAACATCTTTTAGATATCCCCCGGGCTCTTGAAGCTTAGATAAAATAATTGATTTATCGATATTTAGAGTGCTTGATAAAAAGTCAAGCATCTCAATTCTAGTAGCAACAGGCATATTATAATACTGCTGCAAACTTATCTTTAAAATAAACATAGTTAAATTATTTGCCAAAATATTAGAATTAGAATCTAAGATCTCACCCCTTGAGGCATTTATTTTTTCCAATCTTGATAAAAAAACATTAGCTTCTCTATCGTAAAATAAATGCTTGCCAATTTGCATTTGAAATAAAATCCCCAAATAAAGCAACATAATTATTATTAAAAATAATATTCCAAACTTATATCTAAAATTTGTTATAACACCCACTAATAATCCTCTTTAAAAGAATAAAAACTTCTAGTAAAATAATTTTGAATTGGATATAAAAAGTTAATAAACATTATATTTACAATAAGATCAAGGTTAAAGATTGAATAATTGAAAGATTTTAAATCTACAAAATCATAAAATACAATAGCCAAAAACCATAATATAACTTTTGAAATAATAAAAAATATTGTCATGCTAAGCATATTTTTAGGCATTAATAACTTTATTTTATTGTTAAAATAAAATATTATCGTATACCCAAAAACAAAAAATCCGAGTGGCAATCCTGTAAAATAATCCATAATAAGACCATATAAAATACTAGATAATAGTCCCACATTAAAAATAAAATTTAAAGAATTAAAAACTAAAAAAATTAAAAAAATATCTATTGAAAAATAAAAATAAGTTGCAAAATAATGTTGAAAAATTTTACCTAAAAATGCGCTGGAAATAAAATATGTAAAAAATGCTAACATTATTCACCAATCTCTTTGTTGTTTTTAATAAGAAAAACATACTCAAGTTTATCTAAAACTATTGCTGGCTCTACTTCTATTTTTAAAAGAGAATTGTAATCAAGAATATGAAAATTTGTAATCTTTCCAATATAGATGCCAACTGGATATTCACTAAACCCAGCAGTAACAATAGAATCGCCTATCTTTAAATCTTTTTCAGCAAGCCTATTAACATAATTCATTTCAAGTTTTTTACCATAACCATTGCCTTCTATAAGGCCTATAAACCTACTGCTTTGAATCCTTGCGGACACAAAATTTTCATAATTAGTCAAGGGCAAAATTTTAGCAGTATTAGAATAAACCTTTACAACCTTACCTACAAGACCGCTAAATCCATCTTGATACGCAACTGCTATCATATCCTTTTCTATTCCATCATTAAACCCTTTATTAATAGCCATTAAGGTCGATATATTTGAATAATTTAAATATATAATCTCTGCTGAAATAAAATCTCTAGAACTTGAGGAATAAAATTTTAATTGCTCTTTAAGGCGAACATTTTCTTGCCTTAGTGACTGTATATTCTGAGTTACTATTTCAAGCTGCTGTATCCTTTTTTTATAAAATTCTATCTTGTCCTTATAATTCTTGTATTCATTTACAGTTTTAAAAACATTGGAAATAAAACTAAATACTGCGTGCATTCTGCTTTGAATATAAGAATTGAGGGTAAAAAACAAAAAATTATCAGATCTTTTCCTTTGAATACTACTTGAATCATAAATCATAAAAACAAAAGAAACTATCAATACTAAAAGCACTTTGATAAAATTCTTGAATTTGACAAGAAAGTTCATAACTTATTCATTGATAAAACTATAAATATTCTTGCTAATATCTATTCTATTAGCATAATCATAAAATAATCCAGCACCAACAGCTACAGATAGAAGCGGATTGTCTGCAACATAAACAGGAACCCCAGTCTCTTTTGAAAGAAGTCTATTTAACCCTTTAAGAAGAGCTCCCCCTCCTGTTAAAATAATACCACGCTCAACAATATCTGTAGCAAGCTCTGGAGGCGTTGCACCAAGAGTGCGCTTAACTTCATCTACAACAACATTAATAGGTTCTTGCAAAGACTCTCTTACTTCCATAGAATCAACAAGTTGCTTTCTAGGAAGACCAGTTACAGCATCTGTACCCTTGATATCTATTTTTTCTACTCTCAAATTTTGAATATCGGGATATACATTTCCTATCTTAATTTTCAATTTTTCTGCTGTTTGCTGACCAATTATAATATTATGAGAATTTCTCATATACTTTATTATACTCTCATCAAATTCGTCACCACCAGTCCTAATTGCTCTACTTACAACCATGCCACCAAGAGAAATAACCGATATTTCTGTAGTTCCACCTCCAATGTCACATACCATATGACCCGTAGGTTCAAAAATAGGAATATCAGATCCAATAGCAGCTGCAAGAGATTCTTCTATTACCTTAACTTCTCTTGCGCCAGCATTCATTGCGCTCTCTTTTACAGCTCTTCGCTCAACTTCTGTAATGCAAGTCGGGACGCCTATTACCATCCTTGGTTTAAAAAACAATTTTTTACGAGAAAAAATTTGATTAATAAAGTATTTAATCATTTTCTCTGTGTTCTCAATGTCAGCAATAACTCCATCTCTAAGTGGACGAACAGCTTTAATATTTTCTGGAGTTTTCCAAAGCATTTTTTTAGCATTTCGGCCAACAGCAACAACTTTATTACCCTTAGTAATATCTATTGCAACCACAGAAGGTTCACTCATAACCACACCATAATCTTTAATATAAACCAGTGTATTACATGTTCCAAGATCAATACCAATATCTATCAAAAAAGACTTAAACAAATTCAAATCAACCTCCCTAAAAGTCTTCCAAAGTAATTCCAAGTCTCTCTCTTGCTGCTTCTAAATAAGGATTAAGATTGAGAGCTTCTCTCCAGTATTTTCTAGCCTTAGGATAATCTTTATCTTTCTTCCTGTATATATCTCCTATTTTAACATAAACACTAGAATTTGAACTATTAATTTCTAGAACTTTATTATAATAATTAAAAGCATTGTCATAGTCACCTTTGTCTAATAGAATATCTCCATAAAGCAAATATACCTTTTGAATTAAATTTTCATCCGTTTTCTCGCCCTTTGACAATTTCCCTTTCTCTTCTTCTATTATTTTTTTTATATACTCGACGCTTTTATTTATATCATTTAATTTATAATTAACATAAGCCAAACTCCAAAGCACTAAATCAGATTTATTTTCATTATAAGCTTTTTCAAAAAACTTTAAACTAGACTTATAGTCTCTTAAAAGCTGATACGAATACCCTAAATATTCAAAAATATCTTCTTTAATGTTCATGAAATCAAAATTATCAACACTTAAAGCTTTATTCAAAAATTTTACAGCAAGTTCACTATAAAATTCTCCTTTATGAGAATATGCCTTTCCTAATATATAATACAAAGGGCCTATAGAAACCCCATCATTTATAGAAATTAAAAATCTTAATCTTTCTATGGATTTATCTAAAAATTCTCCTTTCAAATAGCTTTCATTTACTATTAAAGAATAATAAAAGTATGAAAATCCCAAAAGCAAATTTAAATTAAAATCAAATTTATGATTTTTAATCTCATTCTCAGCATAATCTATTATTTCTTTATATTCTTTTTTATCCCACAATAAAAGCAAATCAACCTCTGTTGGTCCCGCTTTTAAATAAGATTTAGAAAAAGATTTAAAATATGACAAAATGTAATATATTAAAAAAATAAAAATGAAAATCATAGCTACATAAAAAATATATCTTAAATATCTTATTTTCATTTAAAACTCTCTTTGAGACTTATGAAATTAAGCTGACACTCATAAGCCGAGTTCTGTACTATGCCATCATCTCTCTTGTTTTTTTATCACTAAAAAAATCATGCGATCTACCCGTAAGCATATCCTCAAGAACAAAGAAAGCTTACATACTTGATCTTGCTCCTAATGAGGTTTATCTTGCCTGTATTTATTGCTAAATACACGGTGAGCTCTTACCTCACCTTTTCACCCTTACCTTTATGGCGGTAATTTTCTGCGACACTTTCTTAGGTTTAAAACCCCTAGGCATTACCTAGCATTATATTCTTATTGGAGCTCGGACTTTCCTCTTAAGCTTTAACTACTTAAAACTAAGTGATGGCTGACTGTCAGCTTAAATAAAAAGTATCAAATTAATAAATTTTATTCAACAAGATCTGCTAGACTCCCAGGAATTATTTCATCACTTATTCGAATTTTATCTTGATAATAGAGTATCCTACTACAATAAGGACAAAATTTAATATCGTTAGGCTCACGTCTTACTTTATTTGCAAATTCAATAGGAAGTATCATGTGACAACCTTTGCAAACATTGTTAATTAAAGGTACAACTCCGTTTGATTTATTTCTTATTATTCTTTGGAATTTAAATAAAAAATCCTCATTCATTTTAGAAGAACAATTTAACTCTTCACTCTCTATTTCTAAAAGTTTCTTTTCAATTTCTAAAAGTTCTAACTCAAAACTATTGCTCTCAGACCTAAAAGATTCTTCTTCTTTGCTGTGCTTCTCACCAAGATCTAATATTTCCTTTTCTATTTTAGTTTTAAGTCCATTAACATGTGTCATCTTTTTTCTAATTGTAACTTCATCGTCAATAATAACCTGAAGTTCTTTTTCAAGAGCTTCATATTCTCTTTGTGTTTTAATGCTATCAATTTTTTCTTCTGCTTTACTCTTTCTTGAATTAATATCTTGAATATCTAACTTTAAAGCAGAGTCTTCTTTTTGATATTCCTTAAACCTTTGTTGCAAATCAATAAGAACTTTCGACAATTCTTCAATTTGATTTTTTTTTATCTCCAAATACTTGGGAATGCTTTTTCGTCTCTCCTCAAGCTCAAACTTAGATTTATATATAACTTCAAGTTTTTTTAATGTATCAATATTATTTTCCATCAATCCTCCACATTCAATTTAAATCTTCAAGATAATCTTTTAATTTTTGAGTTTTTTTGGGATTTTTAAGTCGCCTTAAAGCCTTAGACTCAATTTGTCTAATTCTTTCTCTTGTAACATTAAAATGAAGTCCAACTTCTTCAAGAGTTAAAGAATAACCATCTTCAAGCCCAAATCTCATTTTTACAACTTCTTGCTCTCTTTCAGGAAGAGTTCCAAGAATCGATCTTATTTGATCTTGCAAAACTACAAAGGATGTATGATTAGCAGGATTTTTTATTGCCTTATCCTCAATAAAATCACTAAGAACAGAATCTTCCTCTTCTCCGATTGGTGTTTCAAGAGAAACAGGCTCTCTTGAAACACTTTTTACAGTTTTAACCTTTTTAAGCTCCCACCCAAGTCTGTCTGAAAGCTCTTCATCTGTGGGATCTTTCCCTAAAACTTGAATTAAATATCTAGTTTCTCTATTAAGCCTATTTATTTGTTCAATCATATGTACAGGAACTCTAATTGTGCGAGCTTGATCAGAAATAGATCTTGTTATGGCCTGCCTAATCCACCAAGTAGCATAAGTTGAAAACTTAAAACCTCTTTTATATTCGAATTTTTCAACAGCTTTAATTAATCCAATATTACCTTCTTGAACAAGATCAAAAAAATGAAGACCTCTATTTGCATATTTTTTAGCAATGCTTACAACAAGCCTTAAATTAGCCTTAATCAACTGATCTTTAGCATGTTGCATCATTTGCTTACCCTTAGCAATCTCTTCTGACATGCTTATTATTTTGTCCATTGGGTATTCATAATACATCTCAATTCTCTCAAGTTCTTTTTGAGCTAGCTGAGCCTCTGTAATCTGCTCTTTAATAACATCTTCTTTAAGCTTAAGAGATTTTTCTATCTCTATTCTTTTTTCAGCAATAGTTAAATCTCTTCCAAGCACCCTCAAGTCTCTTATTTTTTCAATTTTTAATCTACTTAAAATTATTCTTTGCTGTCTTTGCAAATCCTTTATTTTGTTGGCAGAATCAATATAATCATCTGAAAAAACTCTTAATTCATCTTGATATAAAGGTATATCTCGCAAAAACTCTTTTAGATATAATCTCTCGCTTTTTAAATTATTTTCGAAAATATCTCCACCAAGGTCATATACTCTATGCTTATTATCTACATAACTTATTAAACGATCTTGAATTGGTTTTAAAGGAATTTTGTAAAAAGAGGCAATTCTTTTTTTTTTATTATAATAATCAGGGCTGCTCTCTTTATCCTTATCTTTTTCTCTTTTAAAAAACTCCTCTCTTTCCATTCTTGAATAAATAGTATTAACAAGATTATAATAGTTTTCTATAACAAGTCCCTCATTCTTAAGAATATTCTCAATTATGCTCTCCCCAGAATCCATTTGCTTTGCAAGTTCAACTTCTTGATTTCCTGTTAATAAGAACTCTTTTCCTATTTCCTTTAAATAAAGTTTTATCGGATCTTCTGAGTGACTGTCTTTTAAAACATTGCTTTTAATATATCCTGAACCCAAATCATCCTTAACAGAAATATCTTCTTCATCACAATCATCCAACTTGCCATCAATATCAATATCTCCCCCCTCATCACTTTGAAAACCATCATCTAAAATCATAAAATTTCTATCAGATTCAATCTCCAACTCCTCATCTTCATCATTTCCATCTTCGCTAACAACCAAATCTAATTCCGAAATTCTATTAACCAATCTTATTTCTCTATCCTCAAGCATTGAGCAAATACAATCAAGGACTTCTGGTTCTAATATGTCATCGGGAAGCAAACTTGATAATTCACTAAAACTAAGAGATTTTCTATCTCCCAAATGAGCAACAATACCCTCTATCAGCTTCGAATATTTCTTTTCCAAATCCGACAAAACTTAACTCCCTGGAACATCGTATGTATAGATTTTTAAATTTTTTCTCTGCATATTTAAAAACATTAACTCATTTATTTGAATCTTTGCATTTACCAAAGAGTCCCCATCTAACCTTTTTTTGCAAAGCAAAACACGAGAATCTAATTTTCTTCTTTTAATTGCAAGCAAAACATGAATGAGCATCTCGTCATCCACTTCAAATTCAGAATTTAAAACTTCTTCAAAAAAATTTTCACTAACTTTATAGACATCCTTTAAATTTATTTTTAAATCCATCAATGAAAAATCTTCATTATTCTCAAACAAACCCTCAAAGCACATAAAAATTCTTCTGGCATTGATATCAATTAAATCACTATCAATAATATTGCGCCTTATTATACTAAAATAACTAAAATTTTTCAACAAAGCTACTATTAGATACCTCTCATAAGAATCATCATTATGAGCATACAAATTTCTTTTATTATTGTCAACCGCAAATCTTTCTTTTATTCTATAATAATCTTTTAATAAAGTTGCCACACCAATGCCAAGCTTATTGCTAAGTTTGTCTAAAAAAATTTTTTTCTGAGTATCCACTTTTGATAAATTTATCAAATTTAAAAACAAACTAATCATAGCATTTAAATCTACAGTTTTATTTAAATCGTATTTATTAGAATAAACATCTAAAAGATAGTCAAAAACATCACATCTATTGTTTAAAATTTGTTGCAAAGAACCTTCACCTTTATTTTTAAGAACATCTGAAGGATCGCTTCCAAAATCCATTTTAACAACACTAACATTGATATTAAATGGCAAACAAATTTGGTAAGCTTTTAAAGTTGCAGAAAGTCCAGCATCATCCCCATCAAAAGAAAATATTATTTCATCGGCATACCTTTGAATTAAAGCTAAATGTTCTTTTGAAAAAGAAGTGCCAAGAGTAGATACAGCCCTCTTAATCCCGGATGTAAAAAAAGCAAGAACATCTATATATCCCTCTACCAATATAACCGACTTTGTAGATTTAATCTCAGCAAACCCCTCATAAAATCCATAAAGAATCTCCTTTTTTTTAAAAACTTCCGTTTCGCTTAAATTAATATATTTAGAGCCTCTTCCACCTAAATCTCGGCCCCCAAAACCAACAACGTTTCCTTTAAAATCTTTAATTGGAAAAATTAATCTTTGAGATAAAATAGAAGCTTTGAGATTTGTTTTTGAAAACAAACCACTTTTTTTAAGTATCTCAAAAGAGTATCCTTTTGAAACTAAAAAATCATAAAGCCCTAAATCATCTTTAACATTAGATGGTAAGTAACCAAGCCCAAATAAATCAACGACATCTTTAGATATTGCTCTACTGTTTAAAACGTAATCCAAAGCCTTTTTGTTTTTATTTAAAAAAAATTTAATAGTATTAATTAATCTAGAATTCAAAGAGTAAATTTCTGAAACTATGTCTTTATTTTTATTTTTTTTTTCACTTTCTTGATTTATTTTTAAATCATTATAATAAATACCAAATTTTTCACATAAAATCTTAAGAGCATCATTGTAATTAATCTTTTCCATATCCATTAAAAATCCAATAACATCTCCGCCCTTTTTACACCCAAAACAATAAAAATATCCTTGCAAAGGATTTACAAAAAAAGAAGGAGTTTTCTCAGCATGAAAAGGACAAAGGCCTTTGTAAGTAGATCCCGATTTAACAAGCTTAATATACTGCTCCACAATAGTTACAATATCAAATTTAGATTTAATTGAAGCTGCAGTTTGTAAATACTCCATACTTCTTAATCCTTAGTAATAAAATTTTTAACATAATCTTTTGCTCCCAAAAGATGTGAAGAATAATTTGATGAAAATTGATGTGTGCCTAACTTAGAGTCTTTTACAACAAAAAACAAATATTGCGTATTTTTTGGGAAAAAAGCTGCTTGAAGTGAAATAATCCCAGCATTTGAAATTGGAGCGGGAGGATACCCTTTATTTATATATGTATTATAAGGAGAATCTATCTCTAAATCTGAAAAATAAATTCTTTTAGGATGACCTCGCCCTAACTCCTCCGTAATAATATATTCAATAGTAGCACAAGATTGTAATGCCATACCAGATTTTATTCTGTTATAAAAAACCGAAGACATTATTGAAGCTTCCTCTTTAACTCTATACTCACGCTCAACAATAGATGCTATTATTACTCTATTGTAAAGTTCCTCACTTGAATACTCACTAAAAACAACCCCTATGGATTTAAGCTTATTTAAAAAATTATCAATAAACATACGAACAACATTCTTTATTTCCATCCCCTTATAAAACTTATAAGTATCTGGAAATAAAAACCCCTCAAGAGAATCGTAATTAAACCCAAGCTCATAAATAAACAACCTGTCGTTGATCACAGAAATAAAATCCTGAGCATCATCAATAACAGCAAACTCTTTAAGCTTAAAAGCAATTCTTCTACTAGTATAGCCTTCGGGTATTGTAACATCAATATTCACATTAGAAGATCCTTTTAAAAACTCTTTATATATTTCAAATGTAGAAAGATTGCCATTGATTAAATATCTACCCTCTTTAAATTGTTTGTCACTACCAAAAATATAAGAAATAAAAACAAGAAGTAATTCGGATTTAATTAACTTTTGTTTTTTTAATTCTTTAGCTATTTTTTTAACTCCCCAACCTTTCTCAATATCAAATTTATAAACTAAACCATTTGCTAAAGAAGATAAATTTAAAAAATATATAAAAATTGACAAAATAGAACCTAAAAAGAACAAAAGAATAAATACTTTTCCAATTTTAATAAGCACAAGAATCTCCTAGCCAAACAAAAGTATTCGCTTAATTACTCTTTGGTTATTCAATTAAAAATTTAATTGAATAACCAACACAATGTTTTATAACCAATAAGAACTTTTCTAAATAGACAAAAATGCAAGCACCATAATAAAAAGATAAACACATCTAAAAGATCGCAATCTAAAACTATTAAAGGCAATCACCTCTAATCCCACTAAATTGGGGAGGGTGGGATTCGAACCCACGTAGGCAAAGCCAACAGATTTACAGTCTGCTCCGGTTAACCACTTCGGTACCGCCCCAAAGAGCCGACTGTCGGAGTCGAACCGACGACCTGCGGTTTACAAGACCGCTGCTCTGGCCAGCTGAGCTAAGTCGGCAAATAACAAACTAATAGTTAGTTTATAAAAATAAAATTCATTAGTCAATAGAACAATGATAAATAATTAATGAAATCTTTCTATAAACCTATTTATTGCCAGAAAGAAAAATCTTTAAAAAAAGAGCACAGAAAAAAATTATAAAACTAAAAATTAAAATTAAATAATAATTAATTCTTTTATTTCTCAATAAATAAAAAAATATCAACCTAGTAGATTCAAGTCCAAAAGAAACAGAACTTAAAATAATAGTAAGATCAAGATAAAATTTTTGGAAATTGTAAACAAAAATATTATAAGAACCAGCCAAAAAAACGAATAAACTCAACAAAGAATTTAAAAACAATACAATAACCAAGATTCTAATAAAATTTGAAAAACGCCTTAGATTTTTTGCTTTAAAAACTTTCATGAAATTTATAAATTTTTTACTATAAAAAGTGCTTGACTAATGATTCCTAAAAGATTGCCAATAACATCAGCTAGTGTAATTTTTTTATTTTCACTTGTCATTAATTTATAAGAAACTGTTAAAGATTTTCGAATAAAAACATTATGATTTTCTAAAAGGGCTAAACATCTCTTATTAAGCTCAATAAAATAATCTACAAACCTATTTGAAGCCTTATCAATAGAAACAGATTCATTTAAACACCACTTCAAAACCCTTTCCTTATAAAGGTCATCAATTTTGCCTTCTCTTTTATACCTTTCAAACTCTTCATTTTTATAATCAATCTCAAAATAAATATTATAAATTTCTTTTTTTAAAGCAGTAATATTATTTTCAATGTCAACATATATATTCCTCAAATCAGGATTATTAATTAATACGACATTGTTTATAGTTCTTACAACTTCCATCATTCTAACATCGTATATGTTTTTAAAAAAATAATTAAGAAAATATAACTTTTTAAAACTATAGCGACCAAGATTTAACTCGTTAAAAATCTCACCCCTTAAATTTAAAATTACACTAGGATCTCTAACAAGATTTTTTATTTCTTTAATTACAAGAACTTTTAAAGAGCTTTCACGCCTTTTAATAGCCTGACCCATCACATTTAAAAATAAAATGTTATCATAAAAATTTTTCACATCAAAGAAAGGTACATATTTTTTAGGAGATGCAACCGGATTTTTGCAATATACTCTAAAAATATCTAAATAAGGCAAAGTTCTTGACAGCCCAACAATCTTAGATACAACCGATAAAACATTTTTCAATACATATTCTACTCTAGACAAATGATCTTCTCTTGAGATCGTTTCTGAATTGTTAATATCATCAAATATTAAAAAATAATTTGATATAATGCTTTTAACGATGTCCTCATCTATCTCAATATCTTTTAATGTATACAAAATATCAAAAAAATAATTCAAATACTTACTAACACTTGAAAAACTGGTTCCAAATCCAACCTCAAGATCAACAATGCTAATATTTTCGATATTATCTAAAAGATCAACATTGAAAAATGAAAAAAAAGATCTGTAGGGAAAAAACGCTAAGCTATTAAAAACATAATAAAACTCAAACATATCAGAAACAATTCTGTAAGTATTGGCTGGAATAGAATTAATATAATTATTTATCTTAACCTTAAGAGATTCTTCTAAATCGTTTTGAGTCTTTTCTTTTTTTAAGAAAAGCTCATATTCGCCTTCGTCTAAAAAATCTTCCAAATTTTTCTTAGCATTGGGGACTTTATTTTGAATAGTTTCTAAAATAGTTTGCTCAACAACAATGCCACCTTTTGCTAATTTCTTAAAAAATTCTTTCAATTCCATTGAATATCGAAAAACACCAAAAAACATTTCTACAAAACCAACATATAAACATTCTCTCTTAAAATCTATTACTGGATTTTTACACATTTCATTGATTTGATTTTCTAAGTTTTTTATAACATAAGCTTTATAAATATCTTCTTTACTTTTATCTTTCTGAAAAAAATTTAAAATAGTTAGCCACACTCTAATAAGAAATGATTCTTCCATTAAACGTCCTGAAAGAAATTTTTCAAGTTGAGAATCAACATAAGGCTCATTACTACAATTAGGCAAAACAAACTCAGAGGAATTCAACCCTAAGCTTTTTTTTATATCATTCATCAGCCTATTTTTAGTCTCTTTTGAAAGCTGCCCTATAGCATTATATACAGTATTGTCATTACTACTCATAAAACCTCAATAAAACCAAAAAATGAAACACTTCTTACAAGATACTTCAAATAATTTAAAATTGTAAATCAATTTTAAATTATTTACACTATAATATAATTTTATATGAATCTAGGTAAAAATAATCAAAATATAATTAAAATTGGCAAAATATTTAAAAAAAACAACTACGAATTTTATTTGGTTGGGGGCGCTTTAAGAGACTTGCTTCTTAATAAACAACCTTATGATTTTGATTTTGCAACAAACGCAACTCCTGAAGAAATAATAACACTGTTTCCAAACAACATTAAAACAGGGATAAAGCACGGCACAATTAGTATTATTTTTAATAAAAAAATATTTGAAATCACCACATATAGAATAGAAAAAGAATATGAAAAAAAAAGAGCCCCTAAACAAGTAGAATATACTAAAAATTTAATTAAAGATCTTAAAAGAAGAGATTTTACAATAAATGCAATTGCAATGGATATTTTAAACTTTAATATAATAGACTGCTATGATGGAAAAAAAGATCTTAATAAAAAAATAATAAGATGTATAGGAAACCCAAATAAAAGATTTGAAGAAGACGCCCTTAGAATACTAAGAGCATCAAGATTCTCATCCACACTTAATTTTAATATTGAAAAAAATACTTTAATTTCAATGAAATACAAAAAAGAAAATATTTTAATGATTTCAAAAGAAAGAATAAAAACTGAATTTCACAAATTGCTAGAAGGCAAAAATATACAAAAAGGAATTTATTATCTTAAAAAAGTTGATTTTTTTAAAAATTTTTTCAATCTAGAAATAAAAACAAAATTAATCAAAAAAACTACCTTGCTTAACAAAGAAAAATTTTATCTAAAAGCAATCACCATATTGACAATTAAAAAACCTATAAAAGAATTAAAAGAAAAATTAATTTTGCTTAAATTCTCAAATAAAGAAATTAAGTTAATTCTATTTTATAGAAGCATAATCGATAATAATAATATTTTTAATGTCAAAACATTGAGTGATATTAGGTATTTGCTTAGCAAAAGCACAAAAGAGCATTATAAAGAAATAATTGACATATATAAAGCACTCAAAGGAAAAAAGAAAAAATATTTATTTATAATAAAAAACATAAAAAGAAAAAAATTGCTAAAAAGTCCTCTCTCTTTAAAAGATTTAAAAATCAATGGAAAAGACATTCAAAATTTAGAACAAATAGAAAACAAAAATATAGGTAAAATTTTAAACATACTACTAAACTGCGTAATTGAAAATCCAAAGCTTAATACTAAAAAGTATCTTATAAAAAAAATAGAAGCTTTAAAGCTTAATATTTTCCATAGTTTTTAAAGCTACTTCGGCCGCTCTCATTTCAGCTTCTTTTTTAGATTTTCCCTTTCCGTTTGATACAAACTTTTCTCCAACATAAAGCTCAACACAAAAAACTTTATCGTGGTCTGGGCCTACTTCCTTGTCTAGCTTATAACTTGGCGAGATTTTATATTTTTTTTGAACATATTCTTGCAATAAACTCTTATAGTCTTTAAAATCACCCCTATTAAACATCAATCTTATAGACATATCAAAAAGTCCAACCACAAATTCTGTTGCAGCTGAAAATCCACTATCAAGATAAATAGCTCCTACAAAAGCTTCAATAGCATCTGCAAGAATTCCTTTTTTGTTGCGACCATCATTACTCTCCTCTCCTCTGCCAAGCAAAATATAAGATCCAAGATTAATCTCTCTAGCAATATTAGATAAGGAATCTTCACTAACAATATAAGATCTAGCCTTACTGAGCTCTCCTTCGCTTTTACTTGGATAAGTTTTATAAAGATGATCTGTGATAATTAAATTAAGCACAGAATCTCCTAAAAATTCTAATCTCTCATTATTATTAGATTTTTGATCCAACTCATTAGAATAAGACGAATGGCTTAATGCTGTATTTAATAAATCAAAATTATTAAAATCAATGCTCAAATTTTCCAAAAATTCATTCAACTGAGCTTTTCTTTCACTGTCAAAACAAAAATCAGAAGAATTTTTCTTCATCAACCTTTTCTCTTTTTAATAAAATCAACAACATCGCCTACCGTCTCAAATTCATTGGCTTCGTTCTCTGGGATCTTATCATCAAAAGCTTCTTCAAGTAAATATAAAAGCTCATAAATATCAAGACTATCTGCGCTAAGGTCCTCAACAAATCTAGAGTCTATAGTAATTTCATCTTCTTTTTTATCAAGTTGTTCAGATATAATAGACCTAACCTTACTAAAAATTTCATCATTATCCATGAATACACCTTCCTTGCTACAAAACTACAAACCTATTTCTAGATATTGGTTATTCCTATAATATCCACACTTTAAACAAATTCTGTGCCTCACTCCAAGGTTACCACAATTAGAACATTCTTGAAATTGTGGAACTTTCTTCCTCATATTTATACTGCGCCTTGTTCTACTCCTAGATTTTGAAGGCTTAAATTTTGGAACAGCCATTACTTTCTCCTACTACTTTTAAACTACATTAAATTATCTTAATAATATATATATTAACCAAGTCATTTGTCAATAAACTTAGATTTCAATCTATTGAACACCAATTCTGGAACAAAATGAGAAAGATCAACATCTTTTTTCATCATCAATTCCTTTACAAAATCAGACCTTACGTATAAATGTTCTGCACTACTTGGCAAAAATATGGTATCAATTTTAAAATTCAACTTATTATTAACAAGATATCTCTCAAATTCTATATCAAAATCATTAAAAGCCCTAATTCCTCTAACAATAAATTTAATGGAATTAATTAATGCATAATCAACAATAAACCCGCTATACTTATCTACAAATACATTTAAAAAATTTAAAGACAAAATAACATCTTTTGTAAGACTAAATCTCTCAACATCACTTAGTAAATACTGTTTTGATTTATTTTTAGCCACCAAAACAACAACTTTGTCAAAAATAGCCAATGATCTTTTAATTAAATCAATGTGACCCCAAGTAATTGGATCAAAAGATCCTGGAAAAACTGCCACCTTCATATCAACAAAGCCTAAACTCTCTGTTAATATCTTTAAGAATTTTTTTACGCCATATTGGTTGTTCTTCTAAATTTTCAAATTCAATTTCTTTAATAATTTTGAAATATAAATATTCTCCTCTAGAAGATGTATCCACAATAAAAAATTTACCAACACCTTTATAAACTAATTTTTCATTACTTGAAAGATTATTTTCAATAGCTAACTTGTTGATAGCACAATCAAAATGAATGGGTCTATCTTCATTTTCAACCTTTAAAGACATGCTACAAACAAGATCACTTATTTTTTTTTCACAAATAGCGCAAGTAACGTCAAGATTTATTCTTGTTTTAAATTTTGCATTTTTTCTTCTAAACTTACCTTTAAAAACATTTTGTTTATCTGAATTAAAAACAATAGATCTATTATTAAAGCTGTTTTGGGAAATAACATTTTGACCTTTACTCTCAGAATTTAATCTTTTATTTTTAAAACTATAAAAACGCTTATTTAATTTCTGAAAATTGCTACTCTTAAACTTACTTTGAGTATATTTCAAAATCAACTCTCCTTAACAATAACAAATACTTACTCTCAAAAAACAAAAACTTAGAGACAAATTCAATTACATAACTTGAAAGTTTTTCAACAAATCAAAATTTTAAATCTTTCTTTGGCTTTTCAAAAGACAAAAGTCCAATTAAACTTACATTGAAATTAATAATAATTATAATTAATTAATGCTTTAATTATAATAAATATACTTTCAACTTTACCAAAATTATTTTTTAAAATAGCAAAATTTTAAAATTTTGAATAAAAATCTGCAAAACAAAAAACCATTCAAAAACAATTTTGATCTTAATCTAATTTACTTAATCTAATAAACCAAAATACTTAAAATACTAATGCTTAACTTTTTTAATATTAAGACGCTCCTTTATCTTCATAGCAGCTTTGCCAATTCTATTTCTCATATAATAAAGCTTCGCCCTCCTAACCTTTCCTTTTCTTAAAACTTCAACTTTTTCTATAATAGGAGAATATACTGGAAAAATTTTTTCAACACCGATTCCCGAAGAAATTTTTCTAATCAAAAATGTTTTGCTAATTCCTTTATTTTGAAAAGAAATAACAATCCCTTCAAAACTCTGCAACCTTTCATTACTACCTTCAATAATTTTATAAACAACTTTTATAGTATCTCCCACATTAAAGACAAAAGCCTCATTTTTTTTATTTTGAGCTTCAATTTTTTTTATTAAACCCATTATCTTCTCCTATTATCTCTAAATATTTAAGGTATAAATCATATCTATTTTTTTTAGTTTTTTCTTTAGCCTTGAAAAACCTCCAATTCTTTATATTTTCATGATGCCCTGAAATAAGAACTTCTGGAACCTTTATCCCCATAAAATTATAAGGTCTGGTATAATGAGGATATTCAAGCAGCCTATTTTTTATACCAAATGATTCTTCTAATAAAGAATTGGGATTTATTACTCCATCTAACAACCTATATACACTATCTATTAAAACAAGAGCTGCAATCTCCCCTGAAGACAAGACATAATCTCCAATAGAAATCTCAAAATCAACATACAAGTCTATAATACGCTGATCAATTCCTTCATATCTTCCACAAATTATAACAATTTCTTCTTTTTTTGACAAGGAATATGCCAACTCTTGGGTATGCTTTATGCCAGAAGGACTTAAAAATATTGTTGTTTTTTTAGTAGCTTCCACATGCTCAAGAGCAGAAGAAATGGGCTCAGCCTTTAATACCATTCCAGCACCGCCTCCATAAGGCAAATCATCACATCTTTTATGTTTATCTTTTGAAAAATCCTTAACATCAAGAAGTTCAAAACTTACTATTCCCTTGTTAATAGCTTTTTTCATTATTGAATTTTCAAAAAATGGCTTAATTATTGCTGGAAAAAGGGATATAACTGTAAATTTCATCTTAAAAGATCTAAAACCTTAAGCTGAATCGTTTTCTCTTGAGCACTTATCTCTCCAATATAAATACTCGAAAAGGGAACAAAAAAAAATTTAATACCCACCTTGACCTCAAGAAATATGCCGTTTAAATATTCAAAGAAAGCTACAACTTCTCCCAGCCTTCTATTGTCATCAACAATAGCATAGCCAATTAATTTCCCCAAATAATATTCGCCTTCTTTCAAAGTCGATGCAAGCGCATCATTAACCCATAATTCAAAACCAATCAAGGATTTTACTGACTCCGGAGTATTAATCCCTTCAAACTTTAAAAACAAGGAATTACTCTTTATATTAACATCTACAACTTTAGTTTCCATAGTAAAACCATTGTTTTTTTTTAAAAGAACTTTATTGTTTTTTAGGTTAATAAAATCACAAAAATTATTGGATATGCTTTTAACCTTAGCATACCCATTAACTCCATAAGACGATAATATTATGCCCTTAATAAACATAATTAATCTAAAATTTCCAATTGCACTCTCCTATTGGTTTTAGCAGCACAAGCTCCAAGCAAAGTTCTAATAGCGCGTGCAATGCGACCTCGTCTTCCAATTATTTTGCCTACATCGCTTTGAGAAACCCTTAATTCTAAAATAGTTGATTTTTCCCCTTCAATTACATTTAGTTTTACTTCATCTTCTTTATCTACAAGAGACTTTACTATAAACTCTATAAGTTCAATCTCATTCCCGTACTCTTTCATCTAAACCTCCTGACTTTTCGCATTCAAGTTGTTTTTATTTAAAAGCATTCTCACTGTATCGCTTAAAATTGCTCCCTTACTTATCCAATCCTTCATCCTATCTTCCTTAATTTTTATTTGCTGCTGCTTTTCAACAGGATGATAATAACCAAGCTCTTCAATTGCTCTACCATCTCTAGGAGAAGCAGAATTCATAACTACGATCCTATAATAAGGTCTTTTTTTAGCACCCATTCTCTTCAATCTTATTTTAACGCTCAAATTTATTCCTCCTTATTTTCCCAAAAGGGATGCAATCTTATTTTGAAAATCCTTATTTTTCATTTTTTTCATAATCAAAGCTGTTTGACTAAATTTCTTTATGAGCTTATTAACATCAAAAATAGTTGTCCCACTTCCTAAGGCTATTCTTTTTTTTCTTGACGGATTATTCAAAATCACTGGATTTATTCTTTCTTTCTTAGTCATAGAAAGAATAATGGATTCTTCTCTATTCAAACTTTTTTCATTTAAATTATCAACATTCAATATTGACTTTGAAACACCTGGTAAAAAACTTGCAAAATTAGAAATTCCCCCAACTTGCCTAATGCGGCTAAATTGGCTTAAATAGTCTTCAAAATTAAAACTAGCTTTCTTGATTTTTTCCTGAAGTTTAATAGCCTCCTCTTTGTCAATAACGCTTTGAACCTTCTCTACAAGACTAACAATATCTCCCATGCCAAGAATTCTAGAAGCAATTCTTTCTGGATAAAAGGAATCAAGATCTTCAATTTTTTCTCCAACCCCAATAAATTTAATAGGAACTGCACAAATACTTTTAAACGATAGCACAGCACCTCCCCTAGTATCTGAATCAAATTTAGAAAATATTGCGCCAGTAAGCCCAACACTCTCATTAAATTCCTTAGCAATATTTACTGCACCTTGCCCTGTCATAGAATCTAACACCAAAATTGTTTCTACAGGCTGCAAAATCTCTTTGATATTTTTTATTTCTTCAACTAATAAAGATTCAACCTCAAGACGCCCCCTAGTATCAACTATTACAGAATCAAAAAACTCAGATTTAGCAAACTTCATAGAAGCTTTAACAATTTTAATAGGATCTTTTTCACCTTTAAGTGAAAATACTGGAACACCTATTTGGCTACCCAATATTTCTAACTGCTCTACAGCCGCTGCTCTAAATGTATCAGCAGCTACAAGAAGAACTTTCCTATTTCCCTTTTTAAGCCTTAAGGAAAGCTTGGCACATGTTGTGGTCTTGCCAGAACCCTGAAGACCAAGCATAAGAATATAAGATTGCTTATTAACAGGATGCAAGCTAAGCTCATAATTTTTGCCTCCCAAAAATTTAACAAGATTATCATTGACAATTTTAATAAACTGAGATTTAGGATCAATGCTTCTTAAAACTTTTACTCCCTTAGATTCTTCAACTATAGAATTTAAAAAACGCCTCACAACTCTTAAGTTAACATCAGCATCAACCAAAGAATTTTTAATAATCTCAATAGCCTCTGCAATGTTTTTATCATTTATTGTAGATTTCCCAGAAAGATAGTTTATAAAATTTTTAAAATTTGACCCCAAACTTTCAAGCATTAAAAAATAACCTCTATTCTCAAAAATAATCTTATCAAATATAAGATACAAAAAAAGGTAATATTAATCAATATCTCCCCCTGTCAAATAAAATTTATTAAAAATAACGCTAGAAGCCGGTCCAACAACAGAAACTTCAGTATCTAATGAACTAAGCTTTAATACTATATTCTCTTTATTTCGCTTTCTAATCTCTTCTTTTAACAAATCAAAAAAAGCTTTTAATTTAAAACTTTGCCCATAGAGTACTAAATAATTAAAATCAAGCATTCTTTGAATATTGATAATAATTATTGCCAAATATTTAACCGTATCTTGCATAATTTTATTTATAAAATCATATTTTTCGTAAAGAGAAAAAATATCATATATTGTAACCTTTTTTAATTTTCCCTCATACTTTTCATAAAGCTCAGGAATTTCACCATTCATAAACTCTTTTGAAATCAATCTCTGCAAAGCAAAATTGGATATTAGCATATTAACACAGCCCTTATTACCACAAGTTGGACAATTTTTTTCTCCTTCATAATCAATTATCATATGACTAACCATACCTGACCTATTATTAAAACCAGGATAAACATTGCCACCTGACCAAATAGAAAGTTCTGCAGTATCTGTGTAGTCAAAAAACATAATATTATCTATATTTTTACCCATAAATTCAGCAAGAGATAAATTTTTAACATAACTTTCAAGATAAACCGTAAGTGAAAAATATTCTTCAAGTATCCTCTTAACAGGAACATCTTTTTCAATCCATGCTCCATAGCTGTCATTAACAACGCCTAATTCCTTATCCTTTATTAACCCTGTAATACTAAAACCCAAACCAATAAACTTATCCCTTGAAAAATTATGTTTCCAGATAATTTCTATCATATGATCTTTTATTTTTTCTAAAATATCATAAGCACTAACTGGAGGCTCAAAAGAATGGGTCTCGCTTATTAAAACCTCACATTTAAGATTAGCAATACCTATTTGAAAATAATTGCTAGAAATAATAACTCCCATTGAATAGGCATAATCTTTATTAATGTCAAGAAGTATTTCTTTTCGTCCGTGCTTTTTAACATCAGACACTCTAGAACCAACTTCAATCAAAAGATTTTCTTTTATCATTTGATTGGTCAAAATAGTAACTGCAGCATTTGTTAAGGTTAATTTACGAGCCAGGTCTGTTCTTGAATATTGCATATTTTTCAAACTAAGAAGAATTTTTCTTCTATTTCCACCTCTAATTGAAACCATATTTTCACCCTGCATAATACGCCTCCTTTATTTTTTAAAATAAAAAAATATTATAAAATATCATATCAAAAAAACCAATATAATATTTTACCCATGCCTAAAAGGCAAACATGCCTTTATAAGGCTAAAAAACATTCTATATCATAATATCACATTCATAAACTATCAAAAACTTACAGATTAACAACAAAAGGAATAAAATCATTTTTACACAAAAACTCATCAATAAAAATTAATTAGTAATTAGATTTAAAAAATAATAAATACAAAAAAAGCCATTCTGCCTTATAAAACTAACAACTTTAACTTACTTTTTCCTTAAAATAAGAAAATTCCATAGTAAAACTGCCCCTCCCTTTAGTAGAACTTCTTAAAATAGAAGCATACCCAAAAAGCTTTTCAAAAGCCGCCTGTGATTTTATCAAATCATACTCTCCAATATTGCTAACTGCATGAACAACACCCCCCATAACATTTAAAGTAGAAATAATTTCTCCCGTATGTTCAACGGGTGTTCTAATTTCTAATAGCATTATTGGTTCAAGTTTAATAGGATCTGATTTTTGGAAAATGCTATGAAAAGCAAATCCCGAGATTGATTCAAAAGCACTCTCACTAATCTTGCCAGTTTCACAAACAATAGAAAAAATGCTAACATTAATATCAACAATGGGATATCCAAAAACTCCACTTACAAATGTAGTTGTAATCCCCCTTAATATTGCAGATTTAATTGGAGGATCGATATTACATTCAAAATCGATTTTATTTCCTTCGCCCCGCGACAAAGGTTTAATGACTATCCCAATTTTAAAATCAATATTTCTACCAGCAAAGATATTTTTAAACTCAAAAACTTCTTTTACAATTTTGCCTGCACTCTCTCTGTAACTTACTTGAGGTTTTCCTGTATAAACATTAAGATTAAATTCATCTTTAATTCTTGTCAAAATAATCTCAAGGTGTAATTCACCCATTCCAGATATAATCAATTGCCCTGTTTCTTTACTCTCAGAATAACTAAAAGTAGGGTCTTCTTTAGATATTATATCAAAAATTTCCTTTAGCCTAATCTCATCTGATGATCTTTCAGGCTCAACAGACATTAAAACAACTGGCTCTGGAAACATAACAGACTCAAGCAAAACATTATTATTTTCTTCAACAAGAGTATCCCCTGTAGCAGAAAATTTTAATCCCAAAACAGCGCCAATATCACCTGTTTTCACAAAATCTATTTGTTCATTTTTATTTGAAAAAACTCTAAAAATTTTTGTAAACTTTTCACGCTTACCATTAGAAGCATTAATAATTTTTTTATTAGAATTAATCTCACCAGAATAAACTCTAACAAAATAAAGATGAGCCGCAATTATGCTTGAATATTGGACTTTAAAAACAAGCGCTGACAATTTTTTACTTTCATTAGGATTAACTAAAATTTTTCTATCCGAATCTAAAGAAAAAGCATTAAAGCTTTTTTCAAAAGGACTTGGCAAGTAGTCTACAATCGAATCGATTAAAGGTTCTATTCCAATATTTTTTAAACTAGCTCCCATTAAAACAGGAATAATAAATCTAGAAATAGTGCCTCTTCTAATCTCCCTTCTAATAATGTCTAAACTAATCTCTTTATCTTCAAGAAACAATTGAGTAATTTCCTCACTAAATTGACTGAGAATATCTATTAATTTTTTCTTAAAAAGAATCACTTTTTCAACAAATTCTTCCCTGACTTGACTATAAGTTAATTTTGGAATTCCATTTTCCATTGAAAAATGAAGCTCTTTATTTAAAATAATATCAACTACTCCTTCAAAACTGCTTTCATTTCCAATTGGAATCTGCAAAATTAAAGGAATAGTTTTAAACTTATTTTTAATATCTTCTACAACTTTAAAAAAATTAGCGCCCAATCTATCCATCTTATTAACATAAGCAAGTCGTGGAATTTCATACTTCTCTGCCTGTTTCCATACAGTTTCTGTTTGAGCCTGAATTCCATCAACAGCACTAAAAATAACAATACCCCCATCAAGAACTCGAAGAGATCTTTCAACTTCTGCTGTAAAATCAACATGCCCGGGCGTATCAATAATGTTTATTTGGCAATCCTTCCAATGACAAGTAATAGCAGCTGAACTAATAGTAATCCCTCTTTCTTGCTCTTGAGGCATCCAGTCAGTAATAGTATTACCAGAGTCCACATCTCCCATTTTATGACTTTTACCGGTATAATAAATAATTCTTTCTGTGGTAGTAGTTTTGCCAGCATCAATATGCGCCATAATCCCAATATTTCTAATGTCCATAATCCCCAACAACTACAAAATTAATACAAATAAACTAACCATTAGTACAAGTTAAACATTTTAATAAAATTGTTATTTTTCATTGCACTCGCAACATTTGCTATCACCCTCGTCGTGACAAAAACAATGACAATTCTCAAGCAAAGCCTTATGCATCCACAAATACTTCTCAAGATCGCTTATGATGTCATCCATAATATTAGCAGTACCATAATCCCCAGCAGTATCAATCAACTTTCTCATTCCAACAATATTTTTTAAAATCTCAGTAAGACTGCAAACAATGCTTTGCATTGAAGGTAAAAAATTGGAAGTTGATTCAACATCAAGCTCCATAATAAAAGATTTTTTCATAAACTCAGAATATCTAAATTCAGAATCATATCCAAGCATTCTTGAACGTTCTGCAACAACATCAATAATCTTTTCAATATATTCATAAAGTTTTTGAGTTTTTTTATGAATAACAAAGAAATTGGTATCTTTTATATTCCAGTGAATACCTCTTAAATTAGAATAAAAAATATGCAAACTTGCTAATAATTCTTGCAATTTTAATTGTATTGCTTCTAAATCATTCTTTTTTATATAAGTTAAATATTTTTCCATCATAACTAACTCCTTTATATAATTATTATAATACATAATGATATATAATTATAATTTTAATATTATTATAAAAAGGATCTTTAATGAAAAAATTGATTTTAATTTTTACACTATTTTCGTCTCAAGCATGTAATTTAAACACAATGCACCCAATAGATACAAAAAAAGACATGAAAATCCTATATTCAGAAATTACTGAATTGAGAAAAAATTTAAATCTAAATCATCTAGAAATAGATGATGTTCTTGAAAAAGTTGCAAAAGAGTATGCTATACAACTAGGTGAAAATAAAACATTAACCCATACTCTTTTTGGCACAACCCCAATGGAAAGAATACATAAATACGATAAATCCTTTAATTTAACAAGAGAAATATTAGCATCAGGAATTGAACTTAGCGGAGTAGTTCATGCATGGCTTAACAGCCCAAGCCACAAAGAAGCTCTTATTAATACAGATACCGACAAAATGGGTGGCTATCGATTAAAAACAGCTAACAATATAGATATATTTGTAGTTCTTTTTGGAAAAAGAAAATATAAGAATTGACACCATTAAAGTTTATACTGTATACTACTTATTAGTAGTAAAAGGGCTCATAGCTCAGCTGGTCAGAGCGCCTGCCTTACAAGCAGGATGTCGGGAGTTCGAGTCTCTCTGGGCCCAAAAATCACCTAAACTCCAATTACTCTTAATTCTAAAACTAAGCTTATTTTAGAAGTTTTAAGTATATCATTTAACTCCTCTTGAACTTTATGCGCCTTTTGTAGACTTTCAAAAAGAAAAATAAACGCTCCCCCTTTGCCAGAGCCACTTAACTTTCCAGAAAGAGCACCTAATTTAATCCCCCTATTTATCAACCAATCAAGAGTATCACTAGACACCCCTAAACGCTTTAAACAATATTGCGCAAAATTCATTTCATTGGCCAAAGAATATATATCTTTATTCTGAAAAGAAATATAAGCATTCCTTACAGCAAGCCCAAGCTTTTCAATAAAAACAAATAAATCAGCATTGGATAATAACTGTTTTTTTAAATTAAAAACTATCTCTTTAGTCGTAAAATCTCTTTTGATTGCTCCTATTAAAAAATAAAAACCAGAATCTTTTACTTTCTTTAAATTTAAAATATCTTTTTTTTCTAAATAAAAAGTTCCACCAAGATCAATTAGTTTAATATCCATTCCGGAAGATTTGCCATGAAAAATATTTTCAATTTGATTTGCCAACAAAATTTTATTAAAATTTCTATACTCAAAATGGCTTGTAATATATTCTGCAAAACATAAACTAAGACTAGCAGAAGAGCCAAGACCAACTCCAATAGGAATTTCTGAAATTACATTAAACTCAATCGGATTAACTTTACTATAATTTGAAACAATAAAGTTTATCAAGCTATTTAATCTTGAACTGGGATTACCTAAATATTTCCAATTTCTAGACACACTGTAAACCAGATCCATATAAATTGGAACTGTAGCTCCAATAACTGGGAACCCGTAAACAGCACTATGCTCCCCTAAAAACAATATTTTAGCAGGTTTTCTTATTCTTAGCATTTATTGCTTTCAAATTTAATACTTTCGTGCTCTAAAACAATTGGAATAATTTTTGACAAATCAAAAGCTTCAATATTAGGCCTGTAAACTAAAAAAGTTTCATTCCCAGCTCCCAAAGCTTTAATCAAATCACATTGATCCTGAAAGTGTTTAAAGCTTGAAGGCAAAGCTGCAGAAACTCCTATTGCCTCTCCGATTGCTAGCCCCAATTCTTTAGCTCTCCTCAAATTAGAAATTAATGCGGATTTAGAACTACAAGCGCTTAAAACAAGTTTTTTCATTTCCAAATTGTATTTCAATATAAAATCTAAAATAGAATCTCTATGTTTATTGTACTCACAAATAGAAGTAGTAGTTTTAACTGCTTGCAAACCCCGCATTAAATAAAAATCATTAAACTCTAAAACTCCCAGCTGCCTACTTTTAGGATTAACTCCCCCTTCAAACTCAATCACACCTCCAAAAATACTAGTAGCAATATCATATCCACTGCCTATTCCTCCTTGCGAATATCTGTAAGCTTCCAAACAACATTTAAAAATTTCATCTTTGTTAATAATATTAGCAGTATTATAAATTAAAAAAAGTCCAAACACTATTCCAATAGCAACAACAGCACTTGATCCAAATCCCTTTTTAGTGCCATCATTAAAGAAAAAATTGCTTGTATCAATATATACATCGTAAGAAAAACTCTCTAGATTAAAAAAATAATTTCGACTTAAGTAATTAAACATTTTAAAAACAAAATCATTTCTATTTTCTATTAAAGAAAAATCGTCTATCTCTTTCTTTTTGCTAAAAAATCGCCAAGAATTGCTCTTTTTAAAAGAAAAAAATGCTCTCTTATTGATGGCAATTGCCAGACCTAATCCCTTTTCCTCTAAAATAGAGTACTCCCCCATTAAAAGCAAATTCCCAGGTACAGAAAAACTAATCAAATCCATTCTAAATCACGCCCAACCTTTGAAACAATAAAATCAATATCGGTAAAATTTTGCTTAAGTCCTTTTAAAATAGTATTTAAATTTTTCTCCAAACAAAGAAACTTTACTTGGGGGCCTGCATCCATTGTCTCAAATACAAAAATTCCTTCATTTCTCAAATTAGCAGCATATTTAATTAAATCTATTGTACTATTTTTAAAATAAAAAATAGAAGATGCAAACATTAAGGCAAACATATTCTGATAACTTTTTACAATAGTTGCTCCAAAATGTATAAAATCTTTTTTTAAAAAAAAATATAAGGCATCTTTAAAAATCTTTTTACTAGAAGCAATCCAAGCATCATAATAAAATTCATGGTGTTTACAAATATTCATTGCAGCCCTTGAAGATAATTCTTTTTCATTAGTATCAATTATGGCAAATATTATTCGCAAATCATTAAAATAAGATTGATCTCTTAATTGAAAAGATTCTTTTGCACCTTCTTTTAAAATAGTAAATCCCCCATAAATAGATCTTGCCGCAGAAGCTGATCCTACTCTTGCAAGATTAGATGCACTACTAGCAGAATATTTATTAAAATATTTCAAAACACAAGCAGCAATAGAAGCAAAACCTGAACTTGAGCTTGCAAGGCCTGCTGCTGTTGGAAAATTATTTTCACTTTTAATTTTAAATCTAACATTTGGTTCAGCAAGAATTTTTCTTGCATAATCAAAAAAGAATTTTTCTCTATTTTTCAATACAACTGGATTTGAATTTAAAATTATTTCATCTCGATTTGAAAGTTCAAGCTCACTTATTGAATAAAACTTATCAATACTAACAGCAAGACTAGAAGTCGCTGGAATGTTTAAAAAAACATCCTTTTTGCCCCAATATTTAATTAAAGCCAAGCTTGCATTAGCCTTGCACCTTACTTTCATTTTCTAACCTTATTTTCTTTAAAATTTTAAAAGCAAAATCAAAAGAATAAATATTCATTTTTTTCATTTCTAACAATAACTTGTCTTTCTCAAAATCAGATATATTATATTTTGTCTCTAAAAGGTAAAATATTTTATTAACATGCAATCTCATATGCCCCTTTTGAATCCCATTCAAAGCAAGAGCTCTTAAAGCAGCAAAATTACTAGCAAGTCCCACACAAGAGAGAATACCAATAAACTCACTCTTGCTATTTACATTCATAATTTTAAAACTTAAAATTGAAGCTTCATTAAAAGATGTAGCCCCGCCTTTAACTCCAACTTGTAAGGGAAGTTCAATCTCTCCAACCAAAGCATTATCGATAGTATAAAATTTACTAAGGGGAAGGTATTTCCCGCTCTTTGAAGCAAATCTGTGAACAGAAGCCTCAAGCGCTCTTGTATCATTAAAAGTCGCAAGACATACTCCTGTAATTCCATTCATAATGCCTTTATTATTAGTAACAGCCCTCTCCTCCTCGTAAAAACCTATGCTAGAAATAAGTTCAATTTTTTTAGCCAAATTCCAAGAATCATCTTTACTTGACAATAAATGGTCAAAATCTAAAATAAAACGAGCTTTAACTGTAAATTCACCAATATCATTGCTTAAAACTTTCAAAACACACTCATATCCAAACTCTAAAAAAATATATTCTGCCACACGTTCTGCAATTGAGTTTAGCAAATTAGCGCCCATAGCATCACAAGTATCCACATAAAGATTCAATTTTTGAATACCAAGCTCTTCAATATACCTTGTTGACAGTCTTCTAAATCCACCCCCTCTCTGATTCATATTAATTAAAAGAGGTTCAATCCAAGTCTTGATTTTATCGCCAAGATGAATCAAAATTTTACTTAAATCTTTTCCCGATTTTATATAAATTTGAGAAATTCCCAATACTTCCCCCAAAGAATAACTCAAATCAGCATTTTTAAGAATTTTTGCCGCAAAATTTAAAGCAGCAACAACAGAAGATTCTTCTGTTGCAATAGGTAAAGAATAATATGTACCATTTATTTTTAAATTTTTTACAATTCCAATAGGAAAAGATAAATATCCAATATAATTTTCTATTATATTAAAAAGAAAATCTTCATTGACATTATTGTAAAAAAAATCTTTAAAAGATAATCCCAAAAAACTTTTTATCTCTTGCCTTTTTTCTAAAATACTTTTATGCCTAAAATTTTTACTAAGTTTCATAAAACTGCTTAAAAACTCCAAACTCAGAAAGCAAATAGCTACTCAAAAAATACTTATTATTCCTAAGCTCTGATAAATTTTTACTTCCACTTAAAAACATAGACATTTTTAAAATATGCTCATAATCAGAAAAAAGACTAAATACAGCATCTTCTCCCAAATTGTAAAAAGCCCTAAGAACAACTGCAGCAACACCTATAAGTCTGGCCCCAAGAGCAATGCCTTTAGCAATATCCATGCCCGTCTCATATCCACCAGATGCAAAAATATTAGCTTTTAGAGAATCATCAATGCTAAGTAAAGTAAAAATCGAAGGGATACCCCAATCAGAAAAACAAGATGCAATATTTAGATTATCGCCCTTAATGCCTTCTACTAAAACCCAATTGGTTCCACCACTCCCTGCAAGATCAATATAAGAAACACCGAGGTTAAATAATTCTTTAACATCTTTTGGTGAAATTCCAAAACCTGTTTCCTTGACAATCAACGGAATACTTAAAAAGCCAGATAATTTAGCTATTGCCTCTTTTATTCCTTTAAAATTTCTGTCTCCATTAACATTCATCAACTCTTGTCCTGCATTAAGATGCACAATAATGGCATCAACTTCTAACCTCTTAACCATTTCAGCTATTTTAGAAATCCCAAATTCAACAATTTGAACAGCGCCGATATTAGCAAACAAAGGAATATTATAAGCATACTTTTTAAGAGCAAAATCTCTTATGTACTCGGGATACTTAAACAAAAGTTTAAAAGAACCTAAGCCAATAGGAATTTTTAAATGGTTTGCAATTTTAACTAAAGATTTATTAAAATCATTCCCCTCTTTACTCCCACCTGTCATGGAAGAAATAAAAACAGGCATTCTAATATTATATCCAAATATTTCTTCTTTTATGCTTATCTCAGAAAAATTAAAATCACTAAGAGCATTATGCTTAAACTTAACAAACTTTAAAAGATTGCAACCGCTTTTAACATCGTTCTTATTTAAACAAATCTCAATATGCCTTTTTTTGGTTTCCAATATATTAAGCTCGATACCCATAAATTCGGTATCCATCATTTCTTAATTCTTTTAAATAAAATCCTTTGGATTCACCAGGAACTATTTTATTTTGAAAGAAATCTTTATATTCTTCAAAATTTGCATTATTTCTATTTTTTATAAGCTCATCAAGATCCCATGATCTAACAACATCAAAAGCACCTTCTTCAACAGTAAGCTCATAAATAATCATAATATTGCCAGATCCATAAGAGCAAAACAATATCTTTTCTCCTGTAATATCTTTCTTGGAAAATACTCTTTTTAAATAAAATGCTAAAGATAGAAAAATTGAACCCGTATACAAATTCCCTACCTCCATAGCAGCTTCAACTCCATCGTAAAAATCTATTGATTCTAAATAAGCATTTCTAACAGATTCCTCATCACTATAATATTTTTTTAAAATATAATGCATTGAATCTATCGGCATCTTAGCAAAAGGAACATGTAGAACAAACCTATAATTAGAAAATAAATCTTTCATACTAAGATGCTTTTTAAAAGCAAAATCTCTTAAAGCATTTTCATTTGCATTATTGTAACATTCAACTGAATATTGACCCCGCACTTTAGCCTCAATACTTCCAAAAGGTCTAAAAAAATCATCAACATCATCGGTATAAACTCCAAATTCAGATAAATTGATCGAAAGTAGCTTTGGATTTTTTTCAACCAAAATGGCAGTTGCGCCAGCTCCTTGGGTAATCTCGGCCGTAGTAAGATTGCTATAATGTGCAATATCTGAAGAAAAAACTATACCATACTCAGAATTATCAGAATGGCTTAAAACACTTGCCATACTGTGTAAAGAAATTGCAGCACCAGCGCACGCGTGCTGAACTTGGAAAGTTAGAAAATTATTCCCCAAGAAAATACCAGCCTGCTTTAAAGCCCCAAAAACATAAGAAGAAATTGACTTTGAATGATCAACGCCTGTTTCAGTACCCCCCAAAAGCATTCTAATTTTGGTTAAATCGAGATTATTGTTGTCAAAAATAAGCTTAACAGCCGAACTTGCCATGGTTACACTGTCCTCATTAGGACCGGTAAACCTAAAACCTTTTTGCAAGGTTGCATCTATTGCTCTATTAATTTTTTTTAAAAAAGCTTCATTAGAAGAATATAAAGGATTTTCTAAAAGAACAGAAAAGTCTAAATAATTTAAAGGTAAAAAAATCCTAATATCACTAATACCTATTTTCACAAATTCCTCAATACATTAATGGATTTAAGTATTATATTATAATTTACAAAAATTATCAAAATCTTATATAATGAAACCTAAAAAGGGAAATTTATGAAAATAGCAGTGCTTTTGTCTGGAGGAGTTGATAGTTCTGTTGCCCTTTATAGAATAATAAACAAAGGATATACAAATATAAAATGCTACTATCTAAAAATTTGGCTTGAAGATGAACTGTCTTACATTGGAAGCTGCCCTTGGCAAGAAGATTTAAATTACGTTGAAGCTGTATGTAACAAATTTAATGTACCGTATGAAATAATAAACTTTCAAAAAGAATATTATGAAAAAGTAGTAAGCTATACTATTGAAGAACTAAAAGCGGGTAACACCCCAAGTCCAGATATTTTTTGCAATCAAAGAATAAAATTTGGAGCATTTTTTGAGAAAATCAATGAGCAGTATGATTTGGTTGTCACCGGGCATTACGCTAAAATACAAATAAAACAAAAAAAATTTTTTTTAAAACAGGCAAAAGATAAAATTAAAGACCAAAGCTATTTTTTATCTCATCTCTCCCAAATACAAATGTCAAAACTATACTTCCCCTTAGGGACATTGCTTAAAAGCGAAGTAAGACAAATAGCTAAAAACATAAATTTACCCAACAAAGATAGAAAAGATAGCCAAGGTATTTGTTTTTTAGGAAAAATTAAATACGATGAATTTATCAAATATCATCTTGGTGAGCAAAAAGGTAATATAATTGAAAAAGAAACGGGCAAAATAATGGGAATTCACAACGGATATTGGTTTTTTACAGTCGGACAAAGAAAGGGAATAAAACTTAGCAACGGACCTTGGTTTGTGATAGAAAAAGACTTAGAAAAAAATATCATATATATTTCCCATAACGAAAATTATTTAAAACAAGCAAAGCGCAAATTTCTAGTTCATGAAATACATTGGATAAACGACACACCTTCAAATTTTGAAAATTTCAAAATTAAAATTAGACACGGAGAAAAAAAATGCTCGTGCAAATTAAAGCTTATTGCAAATAACTTAATTGAAATTTCTTTAAATAAAAAAGACCAAGGAATCTCTCCGGGGCAATTTGCAATCTTTTATAAAAACACAGAATGCTTAGGTGGGGCTAAAATTTTTAAAGTCATAGAATAATGATCCACAAAAGTAAGTAAGTAGAAGATTTTTAAACTCTTTACTTACTTTTCGATCTTAAAGTAATCAACAGATTCTTTTAAATCTTTTACACTCTCTAACATTTTCTCAGACATTGCAGAAAGTTCTTCACTACTTGAAGCTGTGGTTTGAACTAGTTGACTGACCTGTTCTATTGCATTTTTAAATTGCTCTATTTGAATACTTTGTTTATAGCTCTCATTAGAAATATTTTTTACAAGTCTAGCCGTTTGTTCCATACCAGGAACTATCTGTTCAAAATTTTCTCCAGCACGACTTGCAACAGTTAAGCTTCTATTTGCAATATCAATAATCTCTCTTGCCGATTCTTTGCTTTGATCTGCAAGCTTTCTAACTTCAGCGGCTACCACTTCAAAACCCTTGCCTTTTTCTCCAACTCGTGCAGCCTCAATAGAAGCATTTAGAGCAAGTAAATTAGTTTGTCTTGTTATTTCGTCAATAATTCCAATTTTTTCAGTAATTACAGTCATTGCCTCAATAGCTTTAACAACAGATTTATGCCCCTCTTTAGTCCTTTCATTAGTATTAACAGCAATTTTTTCAGTAGTAGATGCATTTTCAGTATTCTCAGAAACACCTTGTGATATTTGCTCAATATTTGCTGTCATTTGTTCCAAAGTGGAAGCCTGTTCAACAGCGCCAGAACTTAAATTCTGACTTGCATTTGCTATTTGAATCGCATTTTCATAAAGATAATCTAGGTTTTCAATAACCCCCTTAGCAACTGAAGAAAAATTAGTTCTCAATTGTTCAAGTCCTTCGTACAAGCTATACAACTCTACAGTATCCCATTTGCCAAAATTGACATCAGCCGTAAAATTACCAGAAGCAAGTCGCTCAGAATATTCTAATATCTTATTCAAAGAAGAGCTCAATTTTTTAACAAGATAAAGAGTTGCAACAGCAAGAATAAGTAATGTAAATGCAAAACTGATGGCTAAGATTATAGTTGTAGCTCGCGACATATAATAAAAATCATCCTCTGAGGTTCTCATTAAAAGAATAAATTTACTATTAGACAAGCTTAATAATACCTTTTGACTAATTCCCACATATCTTTTACTGGTATTGGGATCATAATAATAAACAGTTGAAATTTCTTTATTTTTTTGCAACAAATCTTCAGATGTTTTTTTAACAATATTGGAATAAGAGGCACTAATATCAGTTAAAACATCGCCTGGAAATACCGTATGGTGAACCAATAATTTACCTGTAGTATCATAAGCTAGGGCACGACCACTAGAGAGTATTCCAAAATTAATCCCTCTAAAAGACCTATTTATATAATCCATTGAATAAAAAAACATAAAATAACCGAAAATGTCGCCTGTGTCGAAATCTCTTAAGGGCATACCTATTAATATGTAAGGAATCTGGCCTTTTTTATTTTTTATCTTGGAAATGTTGTTAACTAAAGACTCTTCAATAGACCCGGGATCTGCTAACATGACAAAAGAGTTGTAAACAATGCTTTGAGATTCTTTCAGTTTCGTAAAATATTCTCTGTCTCCAATAGATTTGCCAAAATCACTATTATCCTTAACAGCCGTAGTAAAAACTATTTCACCTTCCTTATTTGTAACCATCATATTACTACCAGTTTGAACAAGAATTTCAGATTGATCTAAAATAAAACTCAACCTTTTGGATTTAACTTTACTAGCCTCATTAAATTTCTCAGCAGAATTGAAATACATTGAACTAACTCTCACTTTCTCTTCCATTGAAGAGATGTAAAGATTAAAAGAACTTTTAATGCTTCCAATAAGATTTATCATAAGATCAAACTGCTGATCCACCAATTTACTATTAATCAACATTCCAAAAATAAAAAACAAAATTGATATAAAGAATGCTATCAGAATAAGAACAAGTAGCAACATCCTAGCTTTAAGCTTCATACTAACCACCTCTTTTACAAAAAATAAATTCTAAAACTCTGAAAAATCATCATCAAAATTTAAATCCTTATCAGCAATATCGATAGCTTTTTTGGGATCAACTCGCTTATTAATAGTATTAGTTATTACAGAAGACTCGTCATCAGTACTTAAAGAATAATTATGCCTACTATCATTTAAAGTCGAAATTCCATTGGTTTTCAAATTTTGATTTTCATCTTTAAAAGAATTCTCAGGACAATCTATTAACCTGAAATCGTAATCATCATCTTGCAAATTTTCAATTTTAGAATCTTTAATTTTAAAAAATAATACAGATTTTCTAAGTTCCTTAGACTTCTCTAACATTTTATCGGACATACTAGAAAGCTGCTCACTGCTTGAAGCTGAAGACTGAACAACTTCTCCAACCTGATCTAAAGCCATTTTAAATTGAGCAATCTGATCACTCTGCTTAGAACTACCTTCTGAAATCTTCTTAACAAGATTAGCTGTTTCTTCTATTTCAGGTAGCATTTCTTTAAAGATCAATCCCGCTTCAGTTGCTACCTTAGAGTTATCTTCAACTAACTCCCCAATCTCAAGAGCCGAAATTTTACTAAGATCGGCTAACTTTCTAATCTCACTAGCCACAACAGCAAATCCTTTTCCTTCATCACCCGCTCTTGCAGCTTCAATGGCCGCATTCAAAGCAAGCAAATTAGTTTTTCTAGCTATTTCTTCAATAACACTAACTTTCTCTACAATGTCTTGCATAGCAATAACAGATTCTTCAACAGCTCTACCACCTATCTGAGAATTTTCATTCGTCTTCAAAGCTATTTGTTCTGTTTCATAAGAATTATTAGCACTCATGTTGACACCTGAAGCTATTTGCTCAACATTAGCTGACATTTCTTCAAGAGCAGATGCCTGTTGTAATGCGCTAGAGCTTAAGTTTTGACTTGAACTGGCAACTTCTAAACTTGCCTTATTCACATAACTAATATTTCTCAAAACACTAGCAATTGCTATAGAAATAGCTTTTTTCATTTTCACAACCTGAAGGCTTAACATACCAAGTTCATCAAGAGCATTTTCATCATCATTAAAAGCATAATCTTTATCTAAATTGCCCTTAACCATATCTTGAACTAAAACTCTAATTGCGTTTAAACGAAAACTAATAATCCTATCTATTCTAGTTAAAAGAATAATACTTAATGCAATAATGCCCAATAAAGAATATAAAATATACTGAAATCTTAGGCTAGATATTACTCCATAAATGTCTTTATAAGGAAGCCTGGCAATAAGTATCCCACTCTTTTCTCCGAATTTACTACTTATGGGCAACATTGCATAATAACAATCTTCTCCCATTTCGGGTAAAAATATTCTATCAATAGTGTAAACCGACACTTCGCTGGCAATATTTGATGGAAAAGGTGGCTTAGAAAAAACATCTTTAAAAATATTTAAAAATTTAGAACTAATCCTACTGGTTTCATTGTATTCTTCAAAAGGATTAACTGCTATATTATTGGGATCCACATAAATAAAATTGCCTCTTTTATAAAAACCGAACCTAAATCGATCAAAACTATCTGCTATAATATCATTAAGCAAATATCCAGCCAAATACCCACACACAAGTTTATCTTCTGGAGAATATACAGGTACAATTATTGCAAAAGCCTTTTTTTCACTTTGTTTAGATCTAATAGCAACCTCTGCGGATATTCCTTCAGAAAGATCTGAATACCAACCTACAAATTTTAATTGGCTTTGCCTATAATCTTCAACGACTTTTTTAAAATAATTAGTGTTAGCTTCAGAATGCCCAAAATCCATATTATTTTCATGTCTTGTACTAACAATTATTCTCCCTTCAAAATCAAAAAAAGCAAATTCTTCAAAAAAAGTATCATTTTTAAGATTGGACATAAAATTGTATAAATATTGTCGATAGTTTTTGCTCACCTTTACAGAATCAATAACAAATTTTGAATTTTTCCTCAAAGCTACCAACTCGGACTCAGAAAAATCTTTCCCTCTATTCTCAGAAATTGCAAACTCTGATAAGGTTTCAAGTGCTAAATTGGAAGCTGCACCGCTGATTATCACATAAAGAGTGTCCAAAAAAGACTGTGTAGAAAAAGCTGCTCTTCTTACCTGCGCCCTTGTAAGTTGCTTATAATAATCTTCTAAATAACCACATAAAACAAAGTTAAAAATCATAGAAAAAAGTAACAATATGAAAACTAAAAACAATAATAAAAATCCAACAAACCTATATTTAAGCTTCAACAACATAATAAACTACCTCACAAATCATCTACTTATTTAATCAAACAAACTTAAGATCAAAGGGTATCAAAAAAAATTTTACAGCAAAAAATTAAAAACTCTTAAAACATTGAAAGAATTTTCACAACATGACAAACATATGAAAAACAAATTACAAGCTATTATCAACTCTAATGCTTTTTATAGGGTATTCCTAAAAACTTAGGTGCATAATGTCTTTTTGAAAAAAAGATAAGACTTATAATAATAATTAAATATGGAGTAATAACTAAAATTTTAGAAGGCATTATTAAAAATAAAAAAGACGATTGAGCCAAAACAATTGCTAAAGTTTTCACAAATGAAAACAAAAAGCTGCCTATTAAAACCCCTAAAGGCGTCCATTTTCCAAAAATTAACATTACAATAGCAATAAAACCTTGCCCTCCTGTAACCCCTTGAACATAGCTTGACGCAATCACTGTTGTAAGAACAGCGCCTGAAACTCCTGCTAAGAAACCACTCAAAAGAACACAAAAAAATCTAATTTTATTTACGCTAACTCCAACAGACTCTAACACTTCTGGATTTTCGCCACTAGCATTAATTCTAAGCCCAATTTTAGTATATTTGAAAATAATATGAAACAAAACCACACTAAGTATCGCAATGTATATAGAATATCTTTTACCAAAAATTTGGAAAATAAAAGACGTTTTACTTAAAATTCCATCAAAAAGTATAGGCAACTTTATGTCTATAGGAGGAGTTGAAATAGAAGAAAAAATCAAAGTGCTTATAAAAACAGCAATAGAAGGCCCTAAAAAATTAAGCGCCATTCCCGTTATAATTTGATCTGATTTTAAAAAAATTGTAAAAACAGCGTGTAAAAAAGCAAGCACAAGTCCCGCTAATCCGCCAACAAAAATTGAAAATAATGGGTCATTTGTAAAATATGCAACTGTAGCCCCTGAAAATGCTCCTATTGTCATTATTCCTTCAAGTCCAATATTAATAATTCCACTTTTCTCACTTATAAGACCCCCAAGCCCAGCTAAAATTAAGGTTTGAGAATTTATTAAAGTTTCGCTAATCAAAAATATTATTGTATTTGACACCCTTAACACCTTTTAAAAAGATTTTATTTAAAAAATAACTAGCAGAAATTACTAGAACAATTATTCCCATCATCAAAGATACAATTGAAGATGGAAGACCCATTAAGCTTTGAACCCTACTGCTTCCATAAAGCAATATAGAAAAAAGAATGCTAGAAAAAATTATTCCAATAGGCGAATTGTTTCCTATTAAAGAAACAGCTATCCCATTAAAACCAATTCCTTCCATATAAGAAAGCTTAAATATAGCTTTATTAACACCCATAATTTGAATAGCACCAGCAAGACCTGCAACAGCTGCTGAGAGAAACATTGAAAAGATTAGAACGGTTTTTACATTAATCCCCATACATCTTGAAGCTTCAATATTATTTCCTACGGCATTTATTTTAAATCCAATAATAGTTTTATTAAGTAAAAACCATATTAAAATAGCAAAAATTATACCCAAAATTATCCCAAAATGAAGAGGTGCTTTTAAAAGCTCATTAATAAAAGGATGAGAAGATCTATAAGCAAGACCTTCTGGTGAGAGTTTCCAAGAGCCTAAAAAATCAATATATGCACTTTCTTTAATGGATTTTGAAAAATCACTATTATCTCTTTTAATAAAGCTAAAATCTAAAATTATATTATTCAAATGAAACAATATCCAATTAAACATTATTCCTGAAATCACTTCACTAATATTGAATTTAGCTTTTAAATATCCAATTAAAATGCCCAAACTGCCTGACGCTAAAAACGTAATAACAAAAATAGTAATTACATGTAAAACGGGAGGCAAGTTAAGTAAAATCGATGCCATTAGAGCAACAATAGACCCTAATATAAACTGACCTTCAACTCCAATATTAAAAAGACCTGTTTTTAAAGAAATACCAATAGAAAGGCCTGTAAAGATCAAAGGGGCCGAATAACTTAAAATATAAGCTAAATGCTTGGGAGACGAAAAGAGAATCTCCAGTATTACAAAATACATTCTAAAAGGAGAATGGCCAAACACCATCACCACTAGTCCAACAATTAAAAATCCAACAAGTAAAGCAAAAACACTAATAAATGTTGAAGAATTTAAAAATTTCAACACAAACTTACTACATGCGTTTTTACTAATTATCATTTAGCTTAAACCTATCATCATTTTACCAATAAGATCAATATCAAAATTGTCCTCTAAAATACCCACTATTCTTCCATCATGCATTACAGCTATTCTGTCACAAACATTAACAAGTTCATCAAGTTCAAGAGAAACTAACAAAACAGATCTACCCGCATCTCTTTGTTCTATTATTCTTTTATAAATATTCTCAACAGCTCCAACATCAAGCCCTCTTGTGGGTTGAATAGCCAAAAGAATATCTGGCTCTAAACTAACCTCACGAGCAATAATAACTTTTTGCTGATTACCTCCAGATAAATATTTCACCTTATTTAAAATACCTCTTGGTCTAATATCAAAATAATTTACAAGTTGATTGCTCAATTTCTTTAAAATTTTAAGATCAAATCCTACAAATTGTCTTTTAACCTTATCAAATTGTCTTTTAATAAAATTGAAAAAATTTAATTTTTTCAAGTCAAAATTAACCTTTGAAGGGATTTTTTTTAATTTCAAATAATCGGGATCATCAAAGCTCTTAAGTCCAATATTTTGCATAACATTAAATTCCAAAATAAGACCATGTCTTTGCCTGTCAGAAGGAATACTGCCAATTTTTTTATCTATTATTTGCTTAATCGTTAAACCCTTTAAAGATTCCAAGCTTCCTGAAGAATTTTTTTTTAAAATATCACCCTTAAATATGCTTTTCAAACCTAAAATTGCATCAACTAAATCCTCTTGGCCACTTCCTTCAATGCCCGATATCCCAAGAATTTCACCATTTTTCAAATTAAGATCAACGTCTTTAACCTTTAAAACCCCTCTTTCATCTTTAACACTTAAATTTCTTATTTCAAGAACATTAAAATGGCCTCTAAATTGAATTTTAGATGAACGAAGTGCAATCTCTTTGCCTATCATTAATTTTGTAAGATCTTTGTCATCAATTTCGGCAATATTAACAGTGCTCACAACTTTCCCAAGACGCATAATTGTACATTGCTTTGCAATTGATCTGATTTCTTTTATTTTGTGAGTAATAAGTATTACAGTATGACCTTCTTGAGTAAGCACTTTTAAAATATTCATAAACTCATCAACTTCACTCGGGGCAAGCACTGCAGTAGGTTCATCAAAAATAATAATATCTGCATTTCGATAAAGAACTTTCAATATCTCTATTTTTTGCTCCATACCAACACTTAAATCTTCAACCTTTTTCTCTAAATCTATCTTTAAACCATACTTTTCTGAAAGATGCTTTATTTTGCTTTTAGCTTGTTTGTAATCAAGAAAACCAAATTTTGAGTTTTCATAACCTAAAATAATGTTTTGAACAGCGGTAAATTGTGGAATTAACATAAAATGTTGGAAAACCATTCCAATCCCATTTTGAATAGCTTCACTTGAATCCTTAAAGCTTACTTCTTGACCCTTTAAAATAATTCGCCCGCTATTTACTTGATGAATACCATAAATAGTCTTCATTAGGGTAGTCTTTCCAGCACCATTTTCTCCAAGAATAGCATGAACTTCGCCTGGCCTAAATTTAATAGAAACATTATCATTGGCAACAAAATCACCATACCTTTTTGTAATATTTTCTAATACCAGTATATCTTCTTTCACTAAGCCTTAACCCTAATAAAACATTAAACACAATGACCTACAACATTCTATTCTAATCAAATATGATAAAACTTAAAGTTTATATTTTCAATAGCATTTTTGCATTTTAATAAACAAAATAAATTATTTATAAAATTAATTACTAGTAAATAAAAAATCCTTAAAATATAAAAATCTTAATAAACAGAACAAATTAATGTTAAAATAAAAGAATAATTAAACCATTATAAAAGAGAGTATTATGAAAATCAAAACCTGCATTTTTGATATGGATGGAACCCTGGTAAATAGCATCATGGATATTGCATTCTCAATGAATTCTGCTCTTTCAAACTTAGGATATGATGCAATAAAGTTAGAAAAATTTAATGATCTTGTTGGCAGAGGATTTAACAAATTTGTAATAGACACTCTAAAACTACTATCTCTTGATTCCAATAATCCTAACTTACAAGACAAACTTTACAAAGAATTTGTAAAAGAATACAATAAAAACCTTTCATCTCAAACACAACCATACAAAAACATAAAAACCCTTCTAGAAAATCTAAATAAACTTAAAATTCCAATTGGAATTTTAAGCAACAAAAACCATGAAGAATTAATAAATTTAGTACAAAATATTTTTGGAAATATATTTTTCTTTGAAGTCAGGGGTTGTTCAAAAAAATTCCCACCAAAGCCAGATCCTGAGAATGCCCTTGATATGATATTAGAATTAAATGTCCGTAAAGAAGAAATTGCATATATTGGAGACAGCGATGTGGATATGCTAACTGCACTAAATGCGGGATTTATTCCAATAGGGGTTTCTTGGGGGTTTAGAAGTGTTCAAGAATTAAAACAAAGTGGAGCAAAGCATATAATCCACAAACCGCTTGAATTACTGGATCTAATCATATGAATATAAAACCATATTTCCCTCATTTGTATCATTATCTATTCAATCATGAAAGCATAAAAAGTTTATCTGCCATAGAAAAAGAAATTGAAATGCTTAGCTACTTAAAAGAAAACAAAAAAACTATTACTACATTTATCAAGAATGATTTTGAATCAGAACTAAAAGATCTAATTCAATACATCAAAGATAAAACAGATATAATGATTACGCCATTTGTTTTGTCTGGCATTGAAGCTATTGACTTTAGCATTGTAAAGCCTCTTTTTACTAAAGAATTAACAAAAAACGACTTAAATTTGATATTTAACTTTGTTAAAGCTAACGCTTCTTTAAGGAAAGAATTCTTTTACAATTTTAATACTATAAGCAATGGGTACATTACTTTTTACATAAACAAACTATTTGAGGGGAAAAATTCTTATACAATATATTTAATACAAAAAGAAAATAAAGCCCTTTATTCATCAGATATCATAAAAAATTATATAAAAATATTACTTCTCTTGAAAGTACTGGTAATTAAATACTGCTTTGAAAAAGGAATAGAGCTGACTATTAAAAATATTGAATCGACTTCAAAATCAATAAGCAATGATACCGATTTTCTAGACGAAAAAACAGCCAAACTCATAATTGAAAGCTTTTTTAAATATGAAACTTTACAAACAATGTCTCCAATTTCAACATTAATTGCCATTTTTTCAGCCAGAGCAAGAATTCCAAAATACAAAAACAATCCAGTCAAAGGTGTTATTGGGTACGATGAAAGTTGGTTTTCAATAAAACAATCAGGGCCCAGAGAATATGATTCAAGAATAATCAACGAATTATTAGAAATAGCCAGGGTAAATAAATGGTAAAAAAATTTTCGATTTTCTTAAAAGCAATAATAATTTTTTCAATATTTGAACTTTTAATCGAAGAGCTATCAATAGTTCTTTTTTTACCATACAAAATACGATTTGCACTAATATTTCTTGGCTTCCTATTTGACATAATTTTTATTTTTATTTTTTTATACAAAATAACCAAGGCTTACCTTTCCCAAAGATTAGGAATCTACGTTAGAAACAATCTATTCTTCGATATAATCCACTGCCTCATTCCTTTAGCATTTTACAGCTCATATCAACTTAAAAACATAATTGCTACCCAAGAAACCATATTAAATCCAATAATGTTATCCCTTTTCAAACTAAGATTTTTAAGACTTCTTAGATTTAACGATCTAATAATAGAAATATATTACAATTCAACAGAAAAAAACCTTATACTAATAGCATTTGCTAGAACATTTTCAATGAGCCTGTTAATCCCATTTACATTTTTCATAATAATATCAAGTTCAAAAATTGTAAATACAATACCAGAAAGACAAGAATTTAATATCATTAAAAATATATCAATAATAAATGAAAAAGCTTACATTAAAGAAAAATATCCCTTTATATTAATAATTAAGGAAAAAGAAAACATAATATATTCAAAATCAGATGAAATATTTGTTTATTACAGTCCTAGTGAATACAAAGTAATAGAAATAGAGAAGACAAAATTTTATATAGATAAATATCTGCAAAGAAAGAGCGATTCTATTCTTGGAATTTTTCTATTTGCATTGTTTGCATCATTTACTATTTTTTTAATGAATTTTTATAAATTTTTTAAAACAAGCTTTTTAAATCCTATTATTTTAATGACACAAATTTTACAAGACCCATTAGAATACAGAAAAATTCAAATTCCTTTTACTTTAAGCGAAGAAAAAGTATATGAACTTGCAAAAGCATTTAACAATCTTTTACTAAAAGAAAAACTGAATTCAAAGCGAAAAAGCAAAATACCTTTAGAAATTGAAAAAGTAAAAAAAATAATTAATAAAAACCAGGAATTAAAATGAAAATTCAAATAATTGTAGCGCTACTTACATTGTTAGATTTTCAACTTAATGCTAGACTTTTAAACATTTCAATTGAGAAAAGAGCAAAAGAAGAAATAAAAAAATATTCATCTTTCAATTTAATTTTAGAAAAAGAATACTATACGGGTTTTCCAACAATCGAAATAGAAAAGAATATTTATCAACTAACCGAACATTTTGTAAAAAGCATCATACTTAATAAAATTGACTATAGCTTATTAAATTCAAACTACAAAGAAGTAAATAAATATCTAATCCAAAGCGAACTTATTGATAAAAAATTTTTAAAATATAAAATATTTAAAGTTCAAAATATAAATGGCATTTTTAAAAGCTATTCACTAATATATACAAAAAAAGGATTTTACAAATTAGAACTTTACATAGAAAACAATGCAGAACATCTAAAAATATTTAACCTCAACATTAATTATTTTTTAAAAACATCAGATAAAATAAGTAATGAAATGATTTTTTCCCCTCAAAATAATTAAATTAAAGATTAGGCTATTTTATATTTATTTAACAAATACAGACATTACTCTTTGAAGAACTTTTGCCCTATCTAATGGTTTAACAATAAATGTTTTTGCTCCTTTTATTAAACAATCTTTAACTAATTGTTCTTTCCCTAAAGCAGATATCATTATCACTCTAGCATTTTTATCAAATTCCATAATATTAGAAAGACAAGTTATTCCATCCATTTTGGGCATAGTAATATCAAGAGTTACAATATCAACATTAGGATAATGGTTTTTGTATTTTATTACAGCCTCTTCCCCATCAGCTGCAGTATCAATGATATTAAAACCTTCTGATGTAAAAATTTGTGTAAGCTGCTTTACGGTAAAAACAGAGTCGTCAACAATTAAAACATTAAAAGGAATGCCTGTATCATAATTGATTCCTCTAGGCTTAGATGAAGAATCTGTAGCAATTGTAGTCTTTTGAATCATATTAACCTCTCTTGTCTAGTAAAAAGAATTTTTTTCATATCAAACCCTCTCTCTTATTGCAATATTAACTTCTATAATTTTACCATCAGGCAAAGAAAAAGGAACAATCAAAGCCTCAGAACCTTTATTACTTATTTTCATATTTTCCCCATAAATAAAAGCTGGCGGAGTTATATCAAATACAAAACCTTTGGCATGCAAAGTGGTAACAAAATTTCCAGCAATAATATTGCCAACCTCTGTTAGAGTTGCAGCAACCATCTCTTTTGTTTCCTCATCATCAAAATCATCGTACTCTTCAAAATTTAACTTAGAAGCAACAAAAAGCGCTGTTTCTATATCCATATCAATAATTATACTACCTTCAACAGACCCAGCAAGCCCTACTATTACAGAAACACCTTTTATCTTTTGATTTATTGATTTAAGTCCTGGTTTACCCATTTCTATATTCTCAACAAGCAACATATCTCTTAAAACAGAAGAAGCAGCATCCAAAAATGGCTCTATATAATCTATTCTCATTAATTTCTCCTTTAGACTTTCCTGTACAAGTTAAAATATTTTGTGGATTTCTCTTTTATAAAAACATCATTATTTTTAAGTTCTTCGTTATCCCCTAAAACCAAAAGAGCCCCTTTAATAGTTTTAGAGGCAATGATATTTAATATTAAAACCTGATCTTTACTATCCAAAAAACATAAAACATCTTTTAAAAAAACCATTCCCAAATTATCAGGCAAATCCGAAAAAAGAGCGTCGGAATATTCAAACAAAACATTATTTAGAATATCTGGCTTAAATTTATAAACCCCAGGACTTTGTTCAAAAGAGTTCCTATGATAAATTTCACTAATACTAATTTCTGAATCTGAAAAAACCAACCTAGAAGTTTCAACCACTTTTGACAAATCATTATCAATAGCTATCACTTTAAACGTTTTTACATAATATTCAGACAAAGCGCTAACTAAGGATATAGTCTCCTTTCCATTACCACAGCCAATTTCCAATACATTGAAAATGGAGTTCAAATTATCCATAAAATTTAAGCGATTCTTAACAATTTCATTTTGAAATTCTTCCAAGCAATCAGCTCCCCACAAATTTCCCGATGATTTTGAATAAAATTCATTTAAAAAACTATCGTAAGACAAGTAATCAGTATCAACCATATAAAATTTTACTCCAACTTTTTCTAAAAACACATCATTTACTAAAGAAGCATTAAATGAATATTTCAAAAGATTTTTTTTAATATTCTCCAAATTAAAAGTTGAAATATTATTTAAAGCTGGATTTTCACTGTTATTACTATTTTTTGAAAAAACATTTTCGGAAAAATTACTTTTACAATTCTTTAATAGATCTAAATCATCACAATCTCTTACAAAATCAACTTTTTCAACAAAATTTTGATCGGATTTCAATTCTCTTTCTTCTTTGCTATCTTCGCTATAATTAAAAATTTTAAAAACATCAAGAAGTATATAAAGCTGCTTGTTATAATCTACAACACCTTTTATATATTTTATTAAAGAATCTTGGGATAAAACTGGGTGTGGATCTTGAATAATGCTAGAATCTATTGAAAAAACATTATTGATTTTATCAACAATAACACCTATAAGAAGACCCTCATTTTTTAAAACCATAATATCTTCAAGATCTTTTTTATTAAATTCTAAATTAAACATTATTCTAAGATCTATAATAGGAATTATTTCGCCTCGTAAATTATCAAGTCCAGCTACATATTTTTTGGCATTTGGAACATAAGTGAAATTGCTAGATTTTCTAATTTCTTTAACCTGCATAATGTCTACTAAATAATGATCTGATCCAAGCTCAAAAGAAACAACCTTAAAATCAAAATTGGTCAATTTAGAATTACAATTTTTTTCATCTAAAATTTTGGATCCAAAATAAATTTCTTTTATCTGCACAGAGATTCACTCCTTAGTATCCTTTTTCAAAGTAAAAAGTTTAAAAACATCAATTATTAATACAACCTTACCATTACCAAGCGTAGTAGCTCCAACTATACCCGCAGTTGAGGAAAATTTATCCTTAATGGGCTTTACTACGAAATCCTCCTCTCCAAGGATAGAGTCTACAACAATAGCAGTCTTGATGTTACTAGTATTAACAACTATTAAAAATTTCTCTATTAATGAATCATCTCTTGTTATATTAAAAAGTTTATCAAGCCTGATAACAGAAATGATTTCGTCTCTTAAATTATAAACTTCATGATAATTTTCAAGCAATTTTATATCATGCTCAGTTATTCTATGAGTTTCAAGAACATTGCTTAAAGGAATAACATAGGTCTCAACCCCCGACTTTACCAAAAGACCCTGTATAATCACCAATGTCAATGGTAGCTTAATTTTAAAAACCGTTCCGAGGCCAACTTCTGATTCTACTAAAATGGTTCCATTAAGCTTTTCAATGCTTTTTTTTACAACATCAAGACCAACTCCTCTACCTGAAAGATCTGTTACTTGGACTGCTGTTGAAAATCCAGGAGCAAAAATTAAATTAATAAGTTCAAAATCAGAATAAATTGCATCTTCCTTTATTATTCCCTTTTCAATTAATTTGCGCCTAATAAGCTTTGGATCTATACCAACCCCATCATCTTCAATCTCAATCGATATTACATTGCCCTCATTTTTAGCCCGTAAAATTATAGAACCTGCTTTGCTCTTCCCCTTTTTAACTCTCTCTTCAACTGTTTCAAGGCCATGATCCATTGAATTTCTAACACAATGCATCAAGGGATCTACAAGGTCATCTATAACAGACTTATCAAGCTCAGTTTCTTCTCCTTCCATTTCAAGATTTACAATCTTATTCAATTTTTTTGAAAGATCTCTAACAACTCTTGTAAACCTTGAGAATATATTAGATATTGGCAACATTCTAGTCTTTAAAACACTCTCATGCAAATCTGTAATTATTCTCGATAGTCGCCCTGAAGTCATTTTAAAATTTTGAAGAAGCCTGAAAAAAGAATTTCTCAACTCAGATATATCATTAAGAGCCTTTTCCATTTTAGAATTCATCAAAGAACTAATATGTGATTCAATCTCATCTTCTAACGTTAAACCTGCATCTTTAAAAGCTATTTTCAAATCAATTAAAAAGTTCCTCTGAAAACTTTCTTGATAATCATAAAAATAATTAAAATTATAAAATAACGCAATCATTTCTGAATTTATTTGGTTGTAAGAGGATTTGCTTATTACAGCTTCACTGACAAGATTTAATATGTAATCTATTTTTTTACTATCTATTCTAATTAAATTAACACTAATTGGATTGTTTTTCTTAATGCTTTTATTTGCCTTAAGAGGTATTTCATCACTTTCTTTTGGGTTTACATTTTTTAAAGACTCTAAATTAACATTTTTGATTTCAAAATGACTAACAACATCTGGCAAATTAATCTTTTTAGCAATGCTTTCTGCACTAGTATTTGATATTAAGTAATATATAACAAGATCAAAAAACTTATCTGCTAATAATTCACTATAATCTGGAATAGATTTGAAAATTTTTCCAAGACTCCTTAATGCCTGAAGCATTTGAAATCCACCAATTGTAGACATAGGATTATCTTTTACAAAATCCAATCTCACTCTATACAGCTTCTGATTTTCAATCTCAAGTAATAAATCAGAAATCTCATTCTCTGTAAAGTCAAAACTATCATCTATAACAAAATTGGGATCTAAATCAATCTCTTCAATTTCTCCATCTGAAAACTTTTTTAATTCTTCTTTTACATTAAATTCATCAACCAAATAGCTTTTAATTAAACTTAAAGAATCTAAACTTTTTTTTACAACCTCTATATCTGAATATATTAGATAATAATCTACTCTTGCTAAAAATTTATTTTCAATAATTCGCTCATATTTAGGAATTGTATGCAGCACAGAGCCTAAATTTTTTAAAATATTAAATATTTTTAATCCACCATTTTCAGCATCAGAATCATCATTTGCATTAAAAATAACACTGATCCTTAAAACTTTTTGTCCAATTCCTAGACCCTCTTGTATTTCCTCAAGATCTAATTCTGAAAGACAAAAATTATTTCTAACCAAATTTTCGTCAAATCTCTTTACAATAGATTGATTATCAATTACTAAAAATTGCTTTAATTTGCTTTTAAGATCACTTATATCATCCAAATAAACCTTACCATCAATACGAAACGCAAGCATTTCCTTAATAATATCTAATGAATTTAAAAGCAAATCAACAAGATCATTGCTTATATTTATTCTACCGTCTCTAATAGCATCAAAAACATCCTCAACAATATGGGTAAAATCAGATAGCTCCATCATATCAAGAGAAGCAGAACTTCCTTTTAAAGTATGAGCTGCTCTAAATATTTCATCAATAGTATCAGAATTATTAGGATCGTCCTCTAATGACATAATATTCTCTTCAAGAATGTCTACAAGATTTTGGGCCTCTTCGAAAAAAACTCCTAAAAGCTCTTCATTTTCTAAATCTAATATTTCCATACTATTTCCTATTAAAAAACATCTTATATGTAAGCCAACCTTTTAAGTTAGCTTTACATATTAATTTAAACCTATTTTTTTAGGGATGATTCTTCAGGTTTTTCACTCTCAACCTTTTCTATAAAGTTTTGGAAAGAACCTTCGGGCATAGAAATTTTTTCTCTAAGCTTTAAAACTCTTTTAAAAGTTTCGTGTGCCTTTAATTTACGAAGTGATTCAGTTCCACTAGTCTCATAAACTTTAAATACAGACTCACTATCAATATCAGAATCTATTGAAACGCTCAACTTATCATAAAGAACTCTCAAATCTTTAACATAAAAAATAAAATTTTGCTCTTTTGAACTATGTGATTTTGAAACTCTAAAAGCCTTAAATCTCATTTTACTTGAAGCAAGAGGATAATTTGGAACATCGTCTTTAATTATTCTAGATGATACATTAGGAATGTAGTTAGGATTTGACCAAATTAAATCAGCCCACCCTTTAAACTTTAAAGTCCCCATAGAGTAAGCATACTCCATGCCATTCATGTCTTCAAATAAAACTTCAAGATCTATATCATATCCTAAGCTATATACTGATACTTTAATCTCTTTCATAGTTTTAATGTTATCAATAAGACCTTTTCCTAAAAATTGATTCCCACTTTCACCTGAATAAAAAGGAATTTTAAATGGTGGCATAATCATAGCAGATGATTGAGAATAGCTTGGAAATAGAACTCTTACTCCTAAAATAGTGTCTCCTGCATACCTTTTTGACTCGCTTTTAACAATAGCTGGCGCAACAACTGAATTTTTAACGTAAGCTTGTAGCCTTGCAGAAGGAGTAAGTAAAACACTCCAATTATTTATACCAAGATCTACAACCATATCTTCCGGCTTAACAATGCCAGAAGCACCAGAATATACATAATCAACATAATTTGTAAGATCAAGTCTTGTTGAACTTGGATCTCTTGCAAGTTCGGCAAAATCTAAAACTAATTCTCCAGGCTCTGATCTTTTAGACCCCTCTGCCACTCCATCAGTCTCTTGAGCAAAGAGTACAGTGGATAATAAAAAAAACAAAATGCTTTTCGCTTTCCTATTCATGTAAACTAACTCCTTATCTATAAATCTTTTATAAAATTTTCATTTTTTAATTACAAATTATATCATTATTAATAAAATTAAATTTATTAACTTTGCTCCTTTAACATACACCCTTCAACAAGAATAACAAGCTTTTTTACCTTGCCAGGATAGTTAAAGCGTATTGTTTTTATTAAAGACATGGCAAATAGATTAATCTTAACATCAAAAGATTCATAAGATTCATTATAATCGCCATTATTAAAAGAATCATAAAATTCCCTTGAAAGATTTATGTAATAAATTCCATTTTCTAAAAAAGAATATAAAAATCTTGCATCACTTAATAAAAACCCAAAAGAAAAACCTTCATTACTTCCTAAAAGAAAATCTTTTGCTAAAAGATCTAAATTATCTTTCAAACTTTTTTCATCTCTTAAATACCTTAAACTAACAATAAACCCCTTGCTAGAGTAAAAATAGAAAACTTTTTTTGAAAAAAAATTATCATAATTTAAAAAAACCATACAAATAGAAAAGAAAAAACTTGCCGCTAAAGCTCCTAAAAGGATTCTAGCCGTATGTTCTTTTTTAAAATTTAAAAATTTATAAATCACTGCATTATATTTAAAAAATATATCTGAAATACTATTTTTCATAAAAATTTATAAATTCCACTAAAGATTTGAGTATTAGAATATTAAACTTGCTCATGTAATTATAATCCAAAATTAATTTAGCATCTAAAACATTAGACAAAAACCCCATTTCGATCAATACGGCAGGCATACTGCTATTTTTTATTACAAACCATTGCTCTTCTCTAATTGGCCTAATAATAGTTTCACTTAACTCATTTTTAAATACTTTATAAAAAATTTCAGCCAATCTTTTCGATTCATATTTATATTTAATATCTAGTATATCATTAAGCTCACTTAAGTATCTATTACCTTTAATATCATATCCTTTAAAATCTTTAATAACCTCTCTTTTTGAATCCTTGGGAAGATACCAAAACTCAACTCCTCTAGCTTCGCGGTTTGGAGCATCATTAGCATGTATGGACAAAAATATAACATTATTTGGAAAATTTGGCTTTATTGCATTTGCAAACTCCGACCGCTCTTTCAAAGTTAAATAAACATCATGTATACGGGTTAACAAAATATTTTTATTTACAAAATAATTACTTAAAATTTTAGACAAATATATAGAATAGGCTAATGCAAAATCTTTTTCTTGAAGTACAACATCGTAACCATTTATCTTTAAAGTCACAACCGCACCAGTATCATGTCCACCATGTCCAGGATCAATAATTATTGAAGTAATTCTGGGCTTATTATAGTCTTTAAGAGAACTGAAATAATTTTCAATTTGTTTTAATACTTTCTGGCTTATTAAAATTTCTCCACGAATCTCGATAATTGGATCTACAAACATATAATAACCAGAAGATGTAAGTGCATATTCAAAACCTACCCTAAACTTTAAATATCCTTTGTTACTTTCAATTGTAAAAACATCATTTTCAATGTTTAAATCGAATTTAAAAACATTATTATCGAAAAAATCAAGAACATTTAAGTAACCAAGAGGCTTGGAATTTAAGCTTAAACACGAAAAAAAAATCAAATCAATCAATAATATTATTTTCCCAAAGCTCAATGGCACTCTTTAAGTCTCCTTTGAATCTTAAGCTATTTTTAGCAATTTCACCTTTTATCTCCTTAAACTCTTTTTGAAATAGAAAAGGATTAATTTTGTATTTTAAACAAATTTTACAAAACCTTAAAAAAGAAAAAACAACACCATTTCCAACAAAAATTGGGACATAATTCTTAAGCAAAAAAATCAAAAAGCTTTTATTTTTGGTCAAATTTTCTGGTGAATTTAATGCAGTATACTGAATTCTGAGTTTTCTATAAACATAAACATGCTCCCCAAAATAAATAGCTCTTAATCCAAAATCTATTCTTTGAAAATATTCATTTTTAATCCTTCCGTCAAAACCTCCAAGCTGTAAAAACTTCTCTTTAGAATAAAGCCCACAATAATCCATGGTAATCAAAGTTTTTTCATAGTCTTTCTCAGAATTTACTAAAATTACCTTAAACTTTTGCTGTTTATCTATGCTAGGAAGAAAAATTGAAGGGATTATTTCTTCTTCTTTATCGAAAAACTCACCTCCAACAAGAAGAACATTTTTTTTAACTATTTCATCAAATATATTTGGAATCCAAAAAGGATTTAAGAGGTACATATCACTTTGCAAAACAAAAACAAAATCACAGCTTGATTCCTTCATTGCTAAATTAACCTTTTCTCCGGAATTCAAATTATCAGTAAGTAAAATAAATTTTAACTTACCATAACTTTCTGAAATAAACTGCAAAGAACTTCTATTGCTCTGTTTTTCAATTGAAATTATTTCTCTTATAAAGTCAAAATTTGATAAAAATTCAAATAAATCCTCTCTAAAAATTTTTGTTCCTCTGCTTAATATTACAAAAGAAATTCCAAAAGAAGATTTTTGTGAATAATTATTTTTAGCTTGAATAACAGTATATGAATAGCCGTTACCTGGAAGACGCATAAATTACTTTTAAAATCCTCGCATTTAAATTATAATAATCATATGTCAAATAATACAATGTTATTTGCAAGAATAATCAATATTAATACATTATTCTATAGCATAATTATTATTATTTTTACACTTATTTCTTGCAATCACAAGAATATACAGTATGACAAGAGAATTAAAAAATTTTTAGATAAAAACAAAATTGAATATAAAATAGACCCGGAAAATGACTTTGTAGCATTTAAAGACATAAACAATAACGAAAGAGAAGAAATAATCATTAGATCAAGATTAAACTCATATAAAAATTCAAAAATAAGAGAAATATTTGGAATTGTCAAAGTGTTTGATGTTAATACTCAAAAAATTAAAGAAATATCTGAGTCTCTTATGAGCGACAGCTATAATAACAGGGTATTTGGATCATGGGAGATTATTCATAATGCAGAAAGAGGGATTAACTCTTTGGTATACATTGTAAAAGCAGAAGAGTTTGCAAGCGAAACACTTTTGCTTGATGTAATTGACGAGATCACCTCAACAATAAGTATTTTCAAAAAAATAATAACAAACAACGAAAACATTAATAATAATAATAAGGCAAATAATAATACAAATAAATCAACTGAACAGCATACTTTAGAGCAAGAAATAAATTCAACAAAAGAATCTAATAATAAGCTCAAAGAAGATCAAATAGAAGAAGAACTTCAAGAAATCAAAGCCCAATAATTTCAAAATTATTCTACTGGAAAAGAATTAATATCGAAGCAAAAATGCACCTTATCCCCTATTTTTATTTGAAATTTAGAAAATGAGCCTCGTGGAAGCTCAAGAGCATACTTTGCTTTATAAAGAGAATTAACATTTGCCCTAGAGTACGGCTCTAAATCATAAATCTCTTTAATAATTCCATTTGAATCAATATAGGCTATTTCAAGCAACAAAGGTGTATTTTCCATCCAAAAAGATAAATTTTGCTCTTTTTTAAAAACAAAAAGCATTCCATTTCCATATTCAACCTTTTCGGTACCCATATAGCCTTTTGCCCTATCAAATTCATTAAATGCTATTTTTACAAAAAACTTTGCCCCATTTATCACAACTGCTTTATCATAAAAATGATTAGCAAAAGACAAAAAAGATATAAAAAAAGCTAAACATAAAAACCGTTTTAAAATTTTTTCCAATTATCAACCTTATTTAAAATTACTTATTATGATTTGCAATATAAGATTTTAAAGTCATTCTTAAAATATTTTTATTTAAAACGATAATAGAATCACCAAGATCCCATAAATAATTCAAAGGCGTTACAAGTGTTGCCTCGCCAAACTTTTTCTTTACCTCAAGAAAAATTGAATACTGAGATATTAATTTTTTATCAAAAACAAAAGTATAGGAAAACATTTTATTTTTGTCAAAATTAAAAACAGCATATTTTAAATGAGTTTTAGCAACAAATTGTAAAGTATGTTTTCTAGCATAAGGGAATTCAACTTCTTCAACATCATAATAAAAAATAGTACTTTTTAGAATATTGTCCTTAACAGACTCCATGCTGGAGCCCATAACAAAAGATGTAAAAATAGAAAATAAATAAAAAACTGTAATATCCATACAAAGCCTTTAGCCATAAACAATATAAAGAAAGAGTATAACAAATAGAAAGCTTGAAAATAAATAAAGCAAAATATTAACATTAATCCCAAAATGAAAAAGTCTTACAAAAACTTTAGAAACTACCCTATTACTTATCATTCTTGACCTTTCTTTTCTTTTAAAAGGTTTTTCTTTAAGCTCTTGGAAAGGACTGTAATGGCAATTAGGACAACCCTCTCCAAAAGCAGAAACTGGTCCCACATGTCTACAATTTGGGCATTCAATATCACCAAGCTTGGCAGCACAGTTGGGACAAATAGACCTATTAAGTCCAACTTTTTCACCACATTGTTCACAAAAAACTTCAAAATTTACCTTTGCCAAACGAAAATTCCTCAAATTTTACTTAAAAATAAAGTATCTAAAATACTATATAATTAATTATAATAAAAAATATATGAATATTACATATTTAAGGAATGCTAAAACATGAAATCGGGATTTGTAGCAATACTAGGTAGACCATCAACTGGAAAATCTACACTTTTAAATTCAATATGTGGACATAAAATATCAATCATATCCCCTATTCCACAAACAACTAGAAATAAAATCAAAGGGATCTTTACAGACGAAAGAGGACAAATTATCTTTATAGACACACCAGGATTTCATTTGAGTAAAAAAAAGTTTAATATTGCAATGATGAGAAACATACACTCTTCAATAGAAGAAGTTGAGCTTATTCTATATATAATAGACATTCAAGACAAGCCTGGAGAAGAAGAAAATAAGATGCTAGAAATTGTTAAAAACTCCAAAATTAAATTTTTAGCACTACTTAATAAGATAGATCTTGAAAATACAAAAATAAAAGAAATAACACAATTTCTAAAAGAAAAAGGAATAAAAGATAACAACATAATTAAAATATCAGCTGAAAAAAAAATTAACATAGAAGAATTAAAGAATAAAATTTATGAAAATTTTTCAGAAGGCCCACTTTACTATCCACAAGAATACTACACCGATCAAAATATAAATTTTAGAATTAGTGAAATAATAAGAGAAAAAGCTATTGAAAACCTAAAAGAAGAACTTCCCTATTCTTTGTATGTAGATATTGATACCTTAGAAAATAAAAAAAGGGGTCTTTTCATCAGGGCAAATATTTTTGTAGCTAATGAAAGTCAAAAAGGAATAATTGTAGGAAAAAATGGGAAAGAAATAAAATCAATAGGGGAAAAAGCAAGAAAAACAATTTCAAAAATTTTTGAAACAAAATGCAACCTATTTCTACAGGTAAAACTTAAAAAAAATTGGAACAAAGAAGATAAACTAATAAAAAGACTTATAAATTAATATTTAAAGACAATTTTCTAAATTCTTGAAACTTAAAAAATAAAATGCTAAAATTTAAATTAGGAATAAAATGTGAAAACAGCGCATTGGGCAGATTTTTATGCAGAAAAAATAAAAAAAGAAAAAGGTCCGAAAAGCTTATACACAGTAGCATCGGGAATTACTCCATCTGGAACTGTGCATATTGGAAATTTTAGAGAAGTTATTTCAGTAGACCTGGTAGCAAGAGCATTGAAAGACTCTGGATCAAAAGTAAGATTTATTTATTCTTGGGATAATTACGACGTATTTCGAAAAGTTCCCAAAAATATGCCAGAGCAAGAACTTCTTACAACTTATTTAAGACAAGCGATAACAAGAGTTCCCGACACAAGAAGCCATAAAACAAGTTACGCAAGAGCTAATGAAATTGAATTCGAAAAATATCTGCCTGTAGTTGGAATCAATCCTGAATTCATTGACCAAAGTAAACAATATACAAACAGCGTTTATGCAAGTCAAATAAAATTTGCACTTGATCATAAAAAAGAACTCTCTAAGGCATTAAACGAATACAGAACTTCAAAGCTTGAAGACAATTGGTATCCAATCAGTATATTTTGTACAAAATGCAATAGAGACACAACAACTGTAAATAATTATGACAATAATTACTCTATTGAGTATACATGTGAATGCAGAAATCAAGAATCTCTAGACATAAGAACTACATGGGCCATTAAACTTCTCTGGAGAATAGATTGGCCTATGAGATGGAAATATGAAGAAGTTGACTTTGAGCCTGCAGGAAAAGATCACCATAGCAGTGGAGGCAGTTTTGATACATCCAAAAATATTGTAAAAATTTTTAAAGGCAGTCCCCCTGTAACGTTTCAATACGACTTTATTTCAATAAAAGGACGTGGTGGGAAAATATCATCCTCATCGGGAGATGTCATATCGCTTAAAGATGTTCTTGAGATCTATACACCCGAGGTTACAAGATTTTTATTTGCCGCTACAAAACCAAATGCCGAATTTTCGATCTCATTTGATCTTGACGTAATTAAAATATACGAAGATTACGACAAATTTGAGAGAATCTACTACGGACTAGAAGATATAAAAGAAGAAAAAAAAAGAGCATTTAAAAGAATTTATGAGCTGTCTCAACCATACATGCCAAGCGAAAGAATGCCTTATCAAATTGGATTTAGGCATTTAAGCGTAATCTGTCAAATATTTGAAAATAATATAAATAAAATTATAAATTACTTGAAAAACGTTCAAGAAGATCAAAAAGATAAACTAATTAATAAAATAAAATGCGCAATTAACTGGATAAGAGATTTTGCGCCCGAAGATTTCAAATTTTCATTAAGGTCTGAATTTGATAGCATAGAAATGCTAAAAGAAAATACTAAAAAAGCAATTAATGAACTTTTAGATTTTTTAAAAAAAAATTTTGAAGTTGCTACAGAACAAGACATTCAAAATGAAATATATAAAATTTCAAGAGAAAATAATATAGAACCCGCTTTGTTTTTTAAGCAAATTTATAAAATTTTAATTGACAAAGAAAAAGGACCTAAGTTAGCTGGATTTATCAAAATAATTGGCATTGATCGTTTCGAAAAGATTGTAAGTAAATATATTTAAACCTTCAAATAAAAAAATAAGTCATAATTATATGACTTATTAACACTTTTAATACCAATAGACTACTACTTTAACCTTCCTTGACTAGCAACAGACTCCATTGCCATTTTAATTCTGCTTTCATCGCCCAAATAGTAATGTTTAATAGGGTTTAAATCTTTATCTAATTCATAAACCAAAGGAATACCCGTAGGAATGTTAAGCTTTAAAATATCTTCTTCACTTAAATTATCAAGATATTTAACAAGAGCTCTTAAAGAATTACCATGAGCAGCAACAATAACTTTATTGCCACTAAGAACTTCTTTTGAAATCTCGTCAGTCCAATAAGGAATAACTCTTGCAACAGTATCTCTAAGACACTCTGTTGAAGGCAGTTCCCTTTTAGGGATATATTTATATCTTGGATCTTTTATTGGGTGGCGATCGTCAGACTCATCTAAAGACATTGGGGGCACATCATAGCTGCGTCTCCAAATTAGAACTTTATCTTCCCCATATTTTACAGCTGTTTCCGACTTATTTAAACCTTGTAAAGCTCCATAGTGCCTCTCATTTAATCTCCAGGTTTTTTTTACAATAATATAAGATTGACCCAGTTCTCGCAAAATAATATTTAAAGTATCATTAGCTCTTGACAATAAAGAACTAAAAGCAATATCAAAAGAATAGCCTTCTTGCTTTAGAAGTAACCCCGCCTCTACAGCCTCATCAATACCTTTATCGGAAAGTTTAACATCTGTCCAACCAGTAAAAAGATTTTCTTTATTCCACTCACTCTCTCCGTGTCTCACTAAAACTAACTTATACATAAAATCTCCTAGCATATTATTTTATTTACTAATACTAATAATTATAAATTAGTACAAAATCTAGTCAAGATTTTAACTTTAATTAAATAATGATATACTTTAAAATAAATTAAGATTTAAACTCATTCAAGCAGGTAAAAAATTTGTGGAAAATCAAAAAATTTTGGTAGCAAAATATGCAATTGATCATTACATAAAAAGCAATATGAACCTTGGAATCGGAACAGGTACAACTATTTATTATGCAATCAAATATTTAAGCGAAAAGATAAAATCGGGCAACTTAAAAAATTTAAAATTCTACACAACAAGTAGCCATACAAAATATTTACTCTCAAAAGAACAAATTCCTTATGAATCAAATTTTTCAAAACTTAACAAAAATCTAGACATTGCAATTGATGGAGCTGATGAAATTTTACTAGAAAAAAAAAGCTTAATAAAAGGAATGGGGGGTGCACATCTAATGGAAAAAGTAATAGCTTACAACTCAGAAATATTCCTAATAATAGCAGATGAAACAAAAATCGTAAAAAAATTGGGAACAAAAACGCCTATTCCCATAGAAGTTGCCCAAAGTGCTGTTGGATTTATTATGACTAGACTTGAAGAAATGGACTTGGACACAACTTTAAGAACTTGCAATGAAAAAAAAGGTCCCATTATAACCGATAACAATAATTATATTTTAGATGTAAAAATGCACATAGAAAATCCCGAAGGAACAGAAAAATATTTTAAACTATTTCCGGGCATACTTGAGATTGGAATATTTAATCATAAAAACACAAAAATAGTTTATTACCAAGACAAACAAGTTAAGGAAGCCTAAGCTTCACTTTAAAAAAGTTATCATTAAAATAATTTATAATTTTTACTAAGTAAAAATCTAACTTAAACCTTTCACGCCCTTTTAACAACATAATGTCATTATCAAAAACAAACTTTCTACTTAAAGTTGAGCAATAATTAATAAACTGCAAAAATTGTTTTTCATTGTACTCAAATCTAAGCCTAAGAGCCCGCAAATTAACACCTTGAACAGTCCCAAGTCCTTGAATAAAATGATAAACAAAAAACTCTAAATCCTCTAATAATTCAAAAGTTACTAAACGATTATTTGCTTTAATAAATCCACTATCTTTTCTAATTAAAGCTCTTAGATTATTATTCTTGTCATTACAAAAAAGTAAACTTACAGCATTCAATCCCAATCCTAAATACGGTTTTAACTCCCAATTTAGCTTATTGTACTCACTCTCATGTCCTTTTAACATAAAATTAGTAATTTCATAATTAATGTAGCCATTCGATTCTAAATACTCTAAAGCATAAAACCAAAGCTTTTCCGAAAAAATACCCTGATCAAGATCCCTTAAATCAAGATCTTCCTCTTCATATAGAAATTCACTAAAACAAATATGCTCAGGCTTATATGAAAGCAACTCTTTCAAATCACACTTGAGATGAAACTTTTTTTGCAAAGGCATATTGATAGTCATATCAATATTTAAATCAAAAGGAAACTTTCTAATATCATTAATTAGAATATTCATTTTGTCATAAGAAATTTCAGAAACCCCCATAATCTTTCTAAATTTTAAAGAAAAACTTTGAATACTAAGATTAATTCGGGTAATACAAAATTCATACAAAAGTTTGAATTTTTCAAAATCAACATAACCTGGAATAATTTCTAAAGTAAATTCTTCTAATAAAACCAAATTAATACATTTAGACAAAGATTTAAAAATAAATTTTAAAGTGTCCTGCCTGCATAAACAAAAATCTATATGTTTAATATAAAGTGTTTTTATAATTGGATGACCCAACAATCTTAAATGATATTTTAATTCCTCTAAAATTCTATTAAAAATGCTAAGATCTTTACAACAAAACGAAATATTAATATAAAGACTCAGCTCAATCAAAGGAAAAAGATCTACTCTCATAATTGGTCTTTTAAAAATTTAAATTTAATTATAACATATATAAAGTACAAATAATAAAATATATTTAAAAAATATAATAAATAAAGGAAATTTGGAGGAGATTTTTTAATGACCAAAGACTACTACAATATACTGGAAATACAAAAAAACGCTAGTAATGAAGAAATTAAAAAAGCTTACAAAAAATTGGCAATAAAATATCACCCGGATAAAAACAAGGGAAACAAAATAGCTGAAGAAAAGTTTAAAGAAATAAATGAGGCTTATGAGGTTTTATCTTCTCCTGATAAAAAAAGAAATTACGACTCTTTGGGTAGCACTAATTTCAATGTCAATAGCAATAATTTTGAAAGAGAATTCAGTAGCGCTAGATTTAGCGATTTTGAAGATTTAGATTTTTTTTCCAGAATCTTTAGTGTGTCTTCAAGAAAAAAAACAACAGACAGAGAAATAACTCTAAATATTTCACTTTATGATGCTTACATGGGAAGTAAAAAAATAATAATTATAAACAACAAAAAAATCGAGATAATAATCCCAAAAGGGACATTAGAAACAACTAAAATAAAAATAAACAACAAAGGACCTATTAATCCAATTTCTGGAATAAAGGGAAACTTAATAGTTAAATTTAATATATCAAGCTATAAAAACTTCAAACTGAATGGAAAAACTTTAGAAACAGAAATAGAAGTTTACCCATGGGAAATAGCCCTGGGTTGCGAAAAACTATTTGAAACAATTGAAGGAAAAAAAATAAAACTTAAAATTCCTCCGGATGCCAAAAATGGAGAAATTTTAAACCTAAAAGGATTGGGAATGCCCATAATTGGAAACAGCTCAAAAAGAGATCTTAAAGTCACTTTAATAGTAAAAATCCCCAAAATAATAAATAATGAAGTAAAAACTATTTACGAAAGATTAAAAGAGATATACAGTTAAAGTGTTTCTGAAAATAAATGACCAAAATTTTTTAAATTTGCTTCCCAGCCCGACCTATATTCATTAAATTTATTTATTTTAGACTCATATTCTTTGATTCCATCCTCAATATTGTCAAAATTCTTAGCAATATCGACTGAAAATTGAAAAACATCTCCTTGTCTAGGGGCAAGAGTAAAAAAGGCAAATTTCCAATTTCCAGAATTTATAGTAGATACGATTCTTTTCTGAAAAACATAGTCAGAGATTAATACAAATTTTTGAAACTCTTTTCTTCGCAAATAAATAAGTTCATTCCACTCATTAAAAATAGCATCTGGTAATTCGTTTAAACCGATCTCAATTATATTGTTAATAGATAAAAGAATTTGTAAAATTTCTAATAAATTTAAATAACAGCTATCAAAACATTGAATTGTAATCTCAAGCAAGGCAATTTTTATAAGCAGCTTAGAAATATCAAGACTATGATCTTTCATAATCTTGTCGATTCTATCTTTTGTGTGGTCTATAATAATTTTTTTATGAGTTTCTTTAATATTATTGCTTTTTTTAATTTGCTCTACTTTTTCATAATAATCATTAATTTCTTTATTAATTACATCTAAATTATTACTATTGGCCTCATTGGAGAAAAAATCTAATGAATTACTAAGTCGATCTAAAAATTCTTCTTGAATAAAGAATGTAGCAATTCTTATGCAAGAAAATGGGGCTTTACTTTTTTTTTCAAAATTTTCAATTTTTTGTTTAAGATCTACTCTAAAATTTAAATATTTAAGTTTATCTAAAAATTTATTAAAATGAGAAACATCTTCCAATAATTCATCTTCATTAACATCTAAAAATTCGGAATTAGGATGATATTTCCTTATCAAATTTTTAATAATAAGCAAAGTATCTAAAAAAATAGCTTTATTAGCATCCCAAGATTTACTAATACTAGGATTAAAATCCCTATAAATCTTATCTAAAAACACAAGTTTATCTTTAAGTAAATTAGCATCGTTAATAAGGCTTGACTGTTCTCGATAAGAATAATAATTTATTAAACTATATCTAAAAATGCTAAAATTAAGATATTTTTGAAAATCAAAAAATCTATAAAATCCTAATGAACCAAAATCAAAAAACTTCATGCCACAACATCATCTTATTTAAAATCTACTTTATTTTTTTATACAAATTTAAAAGTATTGGAGACGCTATGAACACAGAGGAATAAGTTCCAACAATTACTCCTACCATAAATACCAAAGAAAAGTCTTTTATAGATCCTTCAGTAAACACATAAATAGAGAATACTGCAACAAATGTTGTAACTGATGTCAAAATAGTTCTTGATAAAGTTTGACTAATGCTTATATTTAATACATTTAAAAACGCATTATCGGTTAATCGCTTAACATTATCCCTAATCCTGTCAAAAATAATTATTGTGTCGTTTAAAGAATACCCAATAATAGTTAATATTGCCACAACAATATAACTATTAATCTCTATTCGAAATACCCCTAAAAAAGCAACTATAAAAAATATATCATGAAATATTGAGAGAATAGAAGCAATGGCATAACTTAGCTTAAACCTTAAAGTTATATAAATCAACATTAGGGTAAACGTTCCCAATACTAAAAATATTGACTTACTTCTTAAAGTAGAAGAAAAACTTGAATCAATAAAATAAGAGTCCAAAACTTCAACATTAGCATTAAATGTTTTTTTAAGTTCATCTATTATTGTTTTTTGAACTTCTGTTTTAAAAGCATAATCAATAATATCTGACTTTACCATAATAGAGAATTCACTTTTATTCTCATTTAGTGAAAAAATGCTATTGACATCTAAACTCTTATAAATTGGAGAAAATATTCTTTTAATCTCATCTTCTTTAATATTTGATTTTTCTATTGAAAGATTAATATTAACTCTAGAAGAAAAATCTATTCCCCAATTGTATCCACCATGATAAAAAAAAGTATAAATAAGTCCAATTAAAATTAAAATAACACTAACTGATAAAACACTACTTCCATATTTTGAAAAATTAATTACTTTTTGCATATTTTGAACTCCAAGATATACTTATAAATTTGCTTTTTCTAACAGATATGATAAATTCCAAAATAAATCTTGAAAAAATCAAACTACTAAAAAGAGATGCTACAATTCCGACAGAAAGAGACCATGCAAAACCTTGAATAACTCCTGTGCCAAGAAGAGTTAAGAAAAGCACAGCAATAAATGTTGTTATATTTGCATCCATAATAGATAAAAAGGCTTTTTTAAAACCATCTTCAAAAGCATTTTCAAATTTTCTGCCTTCTCTAATTTCTTCTTTAATTCTCTCATAAATAACTATATTTATATCCACGGCCATACCCATTGTCAAAATAAGACCTGCAATACTTGTTAAAGTTAAAGTAAAATTAAAAGCCGACAATATTGCTAAAATTAAAAATACATTATAAATAACAAGTGAAAACCCAGCTACAAAACCGCTCAAACCATAATAAACACACATAAACAAAAAAACTAAACAAAGGGCAAGCGCAGAAGCTTTAATACCAAGATCAATAGTCCTAGCACCAAGAGTAGGTCCTACTATTCTCAAATCATCTATTTTAATCTCAACTGGAAAAGCTGCGGTTTTAAACACTAAAGCAAGATCTAGGGCCTCTTTTTTATCAAAAGAGTCGCCTTGAATTGAAACACTACCACCAGTAATAGCATACCCAATTCCTGCCACAGACTTAATTTTACCTTCCATAACAACGGCCAAAGATTTTCCAACATTTTTTTGAGTAAATTTAAAAAATTTTTCACTTCCATCAACATCGAGGTTAAAAACAACAGTGTCTCGACCTGTTCTAGGATCATTAGAAACCCCAGCATCTTTAATGTGAGCACCATCAAATGAATTTTCAGGACTTAAATCTACTACATAATAACGAACTGATGTCTCATCATCCACCCCATAAGAATCTTTAACATACCAAGGAAAAATTTGCTTACTATCCGGAAGATTCATATTTGCCTGAATTTCATCAATAGAAAAAAGAGAACCCGATTCTAATATTTTTTCATGTAAAAGCGATGTTGACTCTTCATCAACCACATAAAAAACTAAACTGCCTTTTCCACTCAAAAGAGTGCTTACTCTACTCTCATCTCTTTCCCCAGGAATATCTAAGAAAATTTTATTTCCTCCGGCCTCTCTTGCAATTTTAGGCTCTGTAAGCCCAAACCTATCTACTCTATCCTTAAGAATTTGCATTATACGGTAAATAGCGTCCTCTCTCTCAGCAAAGGTTAAAGAACGGCCTAATTTTTTTTCAACACTTGAATAATCAAGAGAAATGGTAACACTCATCCCTCCAGACAAATCAAGCCCGAGATGTATTATTCTGCTTTTACTCTTCTTTATATTCTCATAATGCCTATAGATCTCTAAACTTACTTCTCCCATATCAGAATCAGTCAAAAACCCTTCACGCAAGGTTTTAGCAGTAAAAGTATTGGGTGGAATTTTCATTGAAGACTTGTAATTATTTTTTGCTATTGGGATTAAATATGCGAGACTAGTTGGAATACTGCTATTGGGATCTTTATTATATAGCTCTTTAAGCTTAACAAGATCATTCAAAGCTTTTTTCTTTGAATAATCCCTTAAAGCTTCTTGTGAATATGAGCTTATTTTTTTATCCTCAATGCTCATTAAAAAATACCACTTTAAAGTCGGGAATATTAAAAGACACGCAAACAACGTCACCAATAGTATTAATATAAGCTTAGATCCTTTTTTCATTATATAAATCCTTAAAATTTTTAACAAATACCATTCTTAGCTACCAGTTCTAATTTTACTTTAAATTATAATACCTTTTTAACTTCATTTTTTTCAGACAAAACTTTATCAATAGAGTTTTTTACAAATACTGCTTCGATATTTGGACTTAATTCTAAAACAACATCCGTATCGCCTAATTTTTTCACAACTCCCAAAATTCCACCTATTGTTAACACCTTATCGCCTTTTTTTAGATTTTTTATCATTTCTTTTTTATTTTTTTCTTCCTTACGCTGAGGAGATATCACTAAAAACCAAAATATAGCAATAACAGGCACAAAAACTAACAAACTTCGCAAAAAGCTACCATTGCTGCTGAATTCTTGCAATAAAAACACAAAACCTCCTTTACTATATATATGTCACTTTTATCTTATTAATATCATCAGGATAAATTACTCCAAATAAAAGCTTAAAGTCGGCTTTTTTGGTATAATTAGAATTGCTTATTTTATTATACTCTTCAATTAAATAATTAATCAGAACATCGTCATTTCTATAAAGAGCTTTGCTAAAGGCACTTCTAAAAAGCCCAAGTTCAAAAAGCTCCTTAACACTCTTACCTTTGTTTTCTCTTAAAAGCTGCCTATCTACTATTGCCTTTGAACAATCATAGCCTACACAAAAAACAAATTCATCTTCACTCAAAATAATTCCTTTGAATAATAAAATATTCCACCGGCAAAAACCCAAGCTCGCCGGTGAAAATTTAATTTACATCATACCCATTCCTGGGTCCATAGGATAACCACCGCCACCAGAAGTATTTTTCTCTTCTTTAATATCAGTGATTGCACATTCTGTTGTTAATAAAAGCCCAGCAATTGAAGCAGCATTTTGAAGCGCACTTCTTGTAACTTTAGCAGGATCAATTATTCCACTCTCAATCATATTTACCCACTTAAAGCAAGAAGCATCAAATCCAAGCCCCTTTTTCTCAGTTTTAATCTGATGAATATAAATAGATCCCTCAAAACCAGCATTTGAAATAATCTGTCTCATTGGTTCTTCAAGACTTCTTTTTACAATTTCAAAACCTTGCTTTTCCTCATAACTTAATTTACTTGTATCTATTGTATCCAAATACATGGCAACTTCAATAAGAGTTGCTCCACCACCAGGCACAACACCCTCTTCAACAGCAGCACGAGTCGCAGAAAGAGCATCTTCAACTCTATGCTTTTTCTCCTTAAGCTCTACCTCGGTAACAGCTCCAACATTAATAACAGCAACTCCGCCAACAAGCTTTGCAAGACGTTCTTGAAGTTTTTCTTTATCATATTCAGATGTTGAATCTTCAATTTGTTTTTTAATAAGCTCTGCACGTTCCTTTATTTGTTCTTTATTACCGGTATTAATAATAGTGGTATTGTCTTTATCAACCTTAATAGTTTTAGCTTGTCCAAGTTGCTCAATCTCAACTGTCTCAAGAGTAAGGCCTAGCTCCTCACTGATTAAAACACCACCAGTAAGAACTGCAATATCTTCAAGCATTGCTTTTCGTCTATCGCCAAAACCAGGAGATTTAATTGCACAAACTTTTAAAGCCCCTCTAACACTGTTTAAAACAAGAGCAGCAAGAGCATCCCCTTCAATGTCTTCAGCAATAATCAATAAAGGTTTATTTGTGCCTAAAACTTTCTCAAGAACTGGTAAAAGCTCTTTAATAGAACTAATCTTTTTCTCATATATTAATATAAAAGCATCATCAAAATTAACGCTCATATTCTCTTTATTGGTGGAAAAGTAAGGAGAAAGATACCCTCTGTCAAACTGCATACCCTCAACATAAGAAATCGTAGTATCAAAAGTTTTTGACTCTTCAACTGTTATAACACCATCTTTTCCAACTTTATCCATTGCCTCAGCAATTTTTTCACCTATGTAACTGTCATTATTGGCAGAAATTGAAGCTACCTGTGCAATCTCTTCCTTTGTTGTAATTTTTTTTGCAGACTGGCGAATTTTCTCAGCAGCCAAATTTACAGCATGATCTATTCCCTTTTTTATTCCAATAGGATTAATTCCTGAAGAGACATTCTTAAGACCTTCTCTTGCAATAGCATAAGCAAGAACAGTCGCCGTTGTTGTTCCATCACCAGCAACATCATTTGTTTTAATAGCAACTTCCTTTAAAAGCTGAGCTCCCATGTTTTCAAACGGATTTTCAAGCTCAATCTCACGAGCAACACTAACTCCATCCTTTGTAACTGTTGGAGAACCGAACTTTTTATCAATAAGAACATTTCTCCCTTTTGGCCCAAGAGTTACTTTTACAGCATTGGATAATTTTTCAACGCCACTAAGTAAACTTTTTCTAGCATCCTCATTAAAATATATGTCTTTAGCCATAAAAATTTTACCCCTTTATATCCATAAAATAATTTAGATTTAACATTATAAGATTAACATAAACTCAATACATTCGCTATAGAGTATTGCTTCTATGTATCAAAAAATACAAAATATACAAAACTAGCAAGAATTTTTATTATATAATATAAAATATTAGCTGATCTTTATATCATAAAGAAAAAGAATTTATGTTTAGAAAAAGAAAAAAATCGAAAACTTACATTATCATTATTTCAATAACTAAATTTTCAGAGAATAATTTGTTATTGATAATATCAAATATAAAATATTTGATTGAGCACAAACAGCTAGCTTACAAAATACATTGGACATTTCCAATATACTTTTTTGAAATTCTAAGAAAACACGAAGAATTAAATAAATGGCTATTTGAAAGATTTAAAACCAATGTAGATATATATATGCCCGGAACTTACAGTGGAAGCCCTCATGAATACATGCTGCACGATGAAATACATTTAGATTTGTATTGGGCACTAAAAAATCCATTCAAAAGTGGATACAAAGACATATTTCAAAATGCTCCTATTATGCTTTATATCTACAACATAGAAAAGTTTAGAAAAAAAGTGACCGAGCTTTATAGAAAACTTAATTTCAAGTATACAGAAGGAATAAGGCAAAGCAAAAATAATAAAAATTACTTAATTTTTTATAAAAATAACTGCCAATATTTATATGAAGTCCAAAAAGTAGATTCTCCAAAAAGCAATGTAGAAACCCTTATTTACTTTTATGAAATCAAAGAAACTTACGACAATCAGGAATTAAAAAATTTTTTACTTTATTTAAAATCCTTAGAAAATAACTTGCACAGCATTAAGATACAAAATCTAGAAGGATCCAAACTGGCTGCTGAACTACTAGAAATTCCTAAATTTAACTCCCTTAAAGAACAAGAGCTAATAATAAATTTCCAAAACAAAAGACTCAAAGATTATCAAATCAACGAAAAAAGCTTAAGAGAATTTTTAATAAATAAACACCAAGAAGAAATAGCCAAAAATTCAGACTCCATTGTACCTAAAAATTTGGAATACAATATGGAAGGAAATTTCACACTCTCTCACGATCAATACAATATTAAATTCGAAAATGGAAAATTAAATAAAATAAAATTTAAAGATAAAAAAGTGGAATTTCTAAACACATCTAAAACTTACTTCAAAATTTTATCAAAAAAAGAAATAATAAGAAAAGCATCTATTGAAAGCTCATTTTCCTTCTCAAATGAAAAAATTTTAGGAATAAAACAATATTTAACATTTAACTCTGATACAAAATCAACAATTGATTTTTTTGTAGATGAGACTATCCCAAGCTTTTTTATATCCATTAAAATAAAATGGCCTTCTAAAATTGATCTTGATAAAAAAACATTAAAAAAATGTAATCCCGATTATCTTCTTGAATATTCAGCCCTTGAAATACCTGTTTTTGAAATTACAAAAGGCACTAATTTAAAAATAACAGCAAAATACAGCGATCTTGATACTTATGAAAAAATAATAATAACTAAAAACAATCCCAGAGGCTACATTAATGGTACAGAATTTTTGATATCCAAAGGAAATGATAAAAATAGTAACTTTTTTATAAGTTTTTTAAATGTTGAAAAACAAATAATTCATACAATTAATTATAAAATTGAAAAAATTAATTCTAAAAGATGGTTAATTTTAAATATAGGGGGCTCTTACAATACAGTCAAGATCCAAGATGTAATAAATTACTCTCAAACACTAAATTTAATGATACTGCCATTAAATAATAATTTTGATAACAAAATAAAACTAAATTCAAAAATAAAAAATTTAATTTTTTATACTAATATAAAAAAATATGAAAAATAAATAAATAATAAGTAGTAAAATATTAACAACTGGGTATAAAATTATTCTAAGAAGAACATAAAAAGTATTTAATCTTTAATTTAAACAAAAAGGTAATAATATGAACGATAACATAATAGACGTCCATTCCACATTGGAAAAAGTCGGCATTACAAATGATCCTATATTATTGAAAAATTTAACATCAGAATTGGGAATGAAGGCATCTCATTCGAGAAACAGGATTATTCTTTATATAGCATCGAACCCGAAAGAATACTTTACAGCAAAAGAAGTTTATAACAAGCTTGTAAAAGAAATTCCAAGCCTATCAAAGGCAACAGTATATAACACATTAAATATTCTTAAAGAAAGAAATATACTTAAAGACATAAAAACTACTGACCAAAAAGAAACAAAATTTTATCTAAGCTTGGCTTCCACAATAGCTCACTTTAAATGTAATAAATGCAATCAAGTGCATCCTATTCAACTTGACGATATTAAAGATATTTTGAAAGACAAACTTGGAGAAAACTGGGAAACGAAATCTATTGAAATAATTTATTCAGGTCATTGCAATAATTGCTACAAAAAAGATGTTCATAACCCCAATAACACCTTAGATAGCAAGGGAATCACCATATGAACATAAAGAATATCATTTTTATAATTATATTCTTATTACTATTGATACTAGTTAGTCCAAGAATAAAATTTAAAAATGAATTTCAAAAAAAATCAATTCCCAAAAACATTGAAGAAATTGACAATTATCTATTAAAAGAAGAATTACAATTTAATCTAGAAAAAAATACAAAAAAAGAAATAATCTGGAATAAAGAAATCCAAAAAACAAAATATTCTGTAGTCTATATTCATGGATTTGGAGCATCAAAAAATGAAATTTACCCGGTTCCAAATAATATTGCAAAAGCTCTTAATGCAAATCTTTTTTTTACAAGATTGAAAGGACACGGAATTAACAATAAAAATGCATTTCGGGGAATAACTACCCAAGATTGGCTAAGAGACATTGATGAGGCCATTAAGATTGGCAAACTAATAGGTGATAAATTAATACTAATTGGCACCTCTAATGGAGGTGCTGCTAGCATCTGGGCTTCAGCAAACTATCCGGATGAAATAAACTCGGTAGTATTAATTTCTCCCAATATATTCCCCTACGACAAAAGAACCAATCTTGTTTACTATCCCTGGGGACGACAAATTGCATATCTTATAACAGGTGGCTACAATAAATTTGAAACAAAAGAAGGTAAACGAAAGGAGCATATGACTATAAAAAGCTACTGTTCAAGAGTACAACATGTGGACGCAATTATTGCAATGATGGGCATTGTAACATTATTAAATTCATATAATTTCGATGAAATAAAAACACCTTTAATAATAGCCCATACACCCAATGACCATACAGTAGACCCAAGAAGAATAAACGAATTTATAAAAAATTATGGGGGCAAAAAAAAAGATATTCCAATTATACTTCTTGAAAATTCAGACGCACACGTGCCCATTGGAAATCAAAGCTACAAAAGCGCCCAAAACACCTCATACTTCACAAAATATGTGGTTGATTTCATAAATAAACAAAACAAATAAGTAATAGCCTTGAGGCTATTACTTATTAAAAAATCAATCTTCTAGTAATTCTTCTATTTCATTCTTAAGGACGCTCACGCCTGGTCCGTAAACTACCTGAACCCCATTGCCCTTAATAATAACTCCTTTAGAGCCAGTTTTCTTTAAAATTTTTTCAGAAACCTTAAGAGCATCTTTTACTGTAACTCTTAGCCTAGTTGCACAACAATCAAGCTCAACAATGTTTGAGACACCCCCAAGTCCAATAATAACCTTAGTAGCATAATTTTCTTCAAATTCACTACTCTTAGAAATTTGAGAATCTCCAGAATCTAAATCTTGCGTTCTACCGGGAGTTTTAAAATCAAACCTATTTATTAAAAATACAAAAGTAAGGTAATAAAGAAAAAACCAAGCAATGCCCACAACTGGAACTAAAAGCCAATTAGTTCTTGAATTCCCCTGTAAAATGCCAAAAAGAATAAAGTCAATAAACCCTCCAGAAAAAGTTTGACCTATTGTGATTTGAAGAATATGCGCCAACATAAAAGCAAATCCATCAAACGTAGCATGAACAACATAAAGAATTGGCGCTACAAAAAGAAAAGAAAATTCAAGAGGTTCTGTTATGCCCGTTAAAAACGATGTTAAGGCTGAAGATATTAAAAGACCAAAAACTTTGGCCCTCTCCTCACGCTTTGCGGTGTAATATAGTGCAAGTGCAGCTCCTGGCAAACCAAACATCATAGTAATAAATCTTCCGCTCATAAAACGACTAGTTCCAACAAAAAATCTATTTGTACCTTGAGCAGCAAGTTCGGCAAAGAATATATTCTGAGTTCCTTCAATCAATTTTCCATCAATAATAACAGATCCCCCAAGGCCTGTTGTCCAAAATGGTAAATAAAATATATGATGAAGACCAAAAGGCCCAAGCATTCTTAAAAAAATTCCATAAATAAGTGTTCCAATATAGCCAGTTGAATCTACTAGGCCTCCTACTTTATTAATCCCATTTTGTATAAATGGCCAAAAAATAAACATAATTACAGCAAGAAAAATACTAGAAAAAGAAACAACAATCGGCACAAATCTAGATCCGGAAAAAAATCCAAGAACCTTAGGCAAATCTACCTTATTAAACCTAGAATGAAGATAATAGGTCAAAATACCAACTATAATCCCTCCAAAAACCCCAGTTTCTAAAGTCTTAATTCCAAGAACAAAGCCTACAGCACCGCTGGAGAAAGATTCCGATTTGCCTGACACATCAATTAAAACTCCAATAGTAGCATTCATTACAAGATAACCAATAAAAGCTGCAATTCCAGCTGTACCTTTATCTGACTTAGCAAGTCCGACAGCAATTCCAATAGAAAATATTGGTGCTAAATTTGAAAAAATAATAGAACCTGATGCACTCATTATCTTGAAAACTGATTGCAAGAAAAATATATCTAAGAAAGAATACGTCTTAACAGTTTCTGGATTAGAAAGAGAGCCTCCAATTCCTAAAAGCAGACCTGCTGCTGGCAAAATAGCAATGGGAAGCATGAAAGAACGCCCAAATTTTTGAGCTTGTTCAAACCCCTTTAACATAAAAACCTCCTAAAATAAACAATAAATTAACTCTATAAGTTTAAATTTATTTTTTAATTTGATTTATTTTCTCTACAAATTTTTTAGTAATCTCAGCAGGCCTTGTAATAGCCCCCCCAACGACTACTAAATCAATCCCCATTTCAAAACATTTTTGAGCCTTTAAGGGAGTGTCTATTTTTCCTTCCACTATTAAAGTGGCTTTCAAATTAGAATTAAGTAAGGTTTTTAAAAAATTAAAATCATTGTCTGCAATATTAAAACCATCAGTACTTTTTGTATAGCCATACAAAGTTGTTCCAATAAAATCAAATCCCAATTTATCAGCATTAATAGCTTCATCTAAAGAAGAAATATCTGCCATCAAACATTGCTTTGGATATTTTTTTTTAATACTTTCAAAAAAATCATTAAGCAATACACCATTAGGTCTACTTCTAAAGGTAGCATCAAGGGCAATTATATCTACTCCTTCGCAACAAAGCTCATCAATCTCTTTCATGGTAGGAGTAATAAATACATCGCAATTGTTATAAACTTTTTTAATAATGCCTATTATTGGCAAATCAACTTCCAGCTTAATCTGGCTAATATCATTAACTCCGTTAGCTCTTATTCCAACAGCTCCACCTATCTTAGCTGCTAAAGCCATCTTAGACATAATAAGACTACTGTGTAAAGGCTCATTTTCAAGAGCTTGACAAGATACTATTAAACCTTTTTTGATTTTTGCAATAATAATTAGACCTCCTACAAAATTTATTTTTTTAAAAAAATATAAAAACTCAAATACAGGTTATATTTTTTCTTTAAAAAAAACAATTCTTTTTAAAGAAAATTAACACTTAAAAACAAAAATAACTTATTATTCAATATACATTAAGCTATAATTTAGGCATGGTAAACAAAATTAACTGGTTTCCTGGCCACATGAAAAGAGCTTTAGATTTAATAAAGAATAATTTACAAAAAGCTAATATTGTGCTAGAAATACTTGATGCAAGAGCTCCATTTAGCAGCAAAAATCCATTAACTGAAAAAATTACTAAAAATCAAACCAAAATAATTCTTTTACACAAATCTGATCTTGCTCAAATAAATGAAATTATAAAATGGAAAAAATATTTTGAAAAGCTTGGCAATACTGTAATAATAAGTAATATTTACAAAAAAGGAATGCGCAAGCAAATAATAGACAATATAAAAAAATTGGCAATTGTTAAGAAAATAAAAAACTATAAGGAAAAAATAAAGGTTTTAATTATTGGGGTACCAAATGTTGGAAAATCTTCAATAATAAATCTATTGTCTGGTAAAAAAAGCGCAAAAGTTGCCAACAAACCTGGATATACTAAAAATATACAAATAGTAAAAATAAATGAAGAAATTAATCTTTTTGATATGCCAGGAATTTTGTGGCATAATCTCACAGACCAATCTATTGCAAAAAAACTTGCAATATTGGATATGATCAAAAATGAAATAATAGATAATATAGATCTTGCATTGTATTTGCTTGAAATAATAGATCAAAATAATAAAAATATTTTGATCAAAAAATATAAAATACATCAGAACAATTCAATTGATATTCTACAAAATTTTGCAAAAGCAAGAAAATTAATCAGTAAAAAAAATGAACTTAACCTTGAGAAAGCATCAAAAATATTAATCAAAGAATTTAGAGACGGTAAATTTGGAAAAATAATTCTTGACAAGATTTATAACGCTTTTTAAAAAAGGCATTTACATAAATAATAATATTAAGTATAATCTTGATTTGTATTAGTACAGCCATAAGGAGGTTGGAATTAGTTGGATAATTGTATCCTAGAGATCAAAAATCTAAGTCATTATTATGATAACAATGCAAACAAAACTTTAGACAACATAAATTTAAAAATCAAAAAAAATGAGTTTATTACATTATTAGGTCCATCCGGATGTGGAAAAACAACATTAATAAAAATATTGGGTGGGTTCTTAAGCCAAAAAAATGGAGAAATTTATTTCTTTTCTAATGAAATAACCAAAACAAGTCCAAACAAAAGAGAAATTAATACTGTATTTCAAAATTATGCACTTTTCCCGCATATGAATGTTTTTGACAATATTTCATTTGGACTTAGAATGAAAAAAACACCAAAAGATATAATAAAAGAAAAAGTAAAATCATCTCTTTCGCTTATAGGAATGCCAAAATACGCATACAGAAATATTAACGAACTATCGGGGGGACAAAAACAAAGAGTTGCAATAGCAAGAGCAATGGTAATGGAGCCCAAGCTTTTATTACTAGATGAACCACTTTCCGCTCTTGATTTGAAAATGCGACAAGATATGCAAAAAGAATTAAAAAAAATACAGCGCCAACTTGGAATCACATTCATATATGTTACTCACGATCAAGAAGAGGCATTGACAATGAGCGATAGAATTGTTGTTATGAATGAAGGAATAATTCTACAAGTAGGAACACCCGAAGAAATTTACAATGAGCCTAAAACAAAATTTGTAGCCGATTTTATTGGAGAAAGCAATATTTTTGATGGAACATACAAAAAAGAGCTAGTTGTAAGTTTACTTGGCCATGAATTTGAATGCCTTGACAAAGGATTTGAAGCTGAAGAAGCAGTTGACCTTGTAATACGCCCAGAAGATGTAAAACTTCTTCCAAAAGGGAAAGGACATTTAAGCGGAACTATAACATCCGCAATTTTTCAAGGAGTTCATTACGAAATGACTCTAGAAATTCAAAAAACAAACTGGATAGTTCAAAGCACAAGACTTACAAAAGTTGGAGAAGAGGTTGACATATTTTTAGAACCCGATGATATTCATGTCATGCATAAGGAATAATGGTTGTGAAAAAATTAATATTAATTATATACTCTATGTTCCTATTAACATTTAGCATTCTTCCGTTACTAATAATAATATTATTGGGATTTTTAAATGAGAAACACCAATTTACAATCCACAATTTTATTGGACTTTTAAACCCAAGCTATCTTAATATCTTTTCAAGAAGTCTAAAACTAGCAACAATAGCAACAATTTTCTGCATTTTAATAGGCTATCCTGCCGCCTGGCTAATTTCACTATCAAAAAAAAGTGCTCAAAACAAATTGATAATAATGATAATACTTCCCATGTGGATAAATACATTGCTAAGAACTTATGCCTGGATGAGAATACTTGGGAAAAACGGATTCATTAACAACTTATTTGAAAAGATTGGAATTGGAACTTTAGATCTTCTTTACAATGAACAAGCTGTTACCATAGGCATGGTATACAATTTTTTGCCTTTCATGATTTTACCAATATATACAGGACTTTTAAAAATTAAACCAGAATACATTGAAGCAGCACAAGATCTTGGATCAAAAATGTGGCAAATATTAATTTATATAAAAATCCCCCTAACACTTTCTTACCTAGCAACAGGAATAATTATGGTATTTATTCCTTCAATCACGGTATTTGTCATTTCAGATTTGCTAGGAGGCTCTAAACAAATTTTAATAGGGAATCTAATAAGCAAGCAGTTTCTTTTCATCGAAGACTGGAATACTGGAGCTGCAATTTCATTTATTTTAATGTTAGTAATATTAATTTTTAATTTAATAATAATAAAATTAATGCGAAAAAATAATGGAGAGTAAAATATGTTTGGAGCTTTTAAAAACATTTTCTTATTTCTAATACTCAGCTTTATTTACCTCCCAATAATAATCTTAATAATTTATTCCTTTAACTCTGGAGATAGTGGATTTATATGGCAAGGATTTAGTCTAAAATGGTATAAAGAAATTTTTGCCTCAAGTCAAATCAAATCAGCAATACTTAACACCATTTTAATAGCTACAATCTCATCTTTAGCTTCTGTTCTTATTGGAATTATTGGTGCTTACGCAATTTACAAAGCAGAAAACAAAAAGTTAAAAACAATACTATTATCAGTAAACAAAATAACAATAATTAATCCAGATATTGTAACAGGAATAAGTCTCATGACATTTTATTCTGCAATAAAAATGCAGTTAGGATTTTCTACAATGCTAATATCCCATATAATTTTTTCAACACCATATGTGGTAATAATAATTTTGCCTAAATTATATTCCCTTCCCAACAATATTATTGATGCTGCTAAAGATCTTGGAGCATCAGAAACTCAGATATTTTTCAATATAATTTATCCAGAAATTGTTGGAAGTATAGCAACTGGAGCACTTATTGCCTTCACATTGTCAATAGACGATTTTTTAATATCATTTTTCACTACTGGACAAGGATTTAATAATTTATCTATTCTAATAAACTCACTAACAAAAAGGGGCATCAAACCCGTAATAAATGCTATTTCTGCTATATTATTTTTTACAATATTAAGCCTTTTGTTTATTATTAATAAATTTATAGGAATTAAAAAATTAACAACAGATGCTGAGCTTTAAAATAAAAAGGAAGTAATTATGAAAAAGATTTTTATATTAATAACAATTCTTACAACTTTTGCTTGCAGTAAAACGGATACAATAACTTTAAATGTATTTAATTGGGCAGAATATATTGACGAGACTTTATTAGATCAATTTGAAAAGGAAAACAATATCAAAATTAATTATGAAGTTTTCCACAACAATGAAGAAATGCTAGCTAAATTTAATACAACAACTAACTACTACGATATAATAGTTCCATCAGAATATTTAATCCAAGAATTAATCGATGATGGAAAAATTACAAAATTAGATTACTTAAAATTGCCAAATGTAACGAAAAACATTACTCAAAATCTCACAAACTTGGAACATGATCCTGGCAATCTTTATTCAGTACCAGCTTACTGGGGATTAATGGGCATACTTTACAATAAAACAAAAGTAGATTTAAATGATATGCAAGGCTTTGATATACTGTTTAATCCAAAATACAAAAAAGAGATTACAATGCTGGATTCTCCTAAAGACAACATTGGGGTTGCTCTAAAAAAACTCGGCTACTCAATAAATGAACACAATGTAGATAAAATTAAAGAAGCTGGCGAACTTTTAAAAATACAAAATCCACTCTTAATTGGATATTTCTCGGATGTACCAGCAAAATCATTAATGCTAAACGGAGAAGCATCTATTCAACTTACATGGAGTGGCGAAGCACAAAACGCTATGCTAAAAGATAAAAACTTAGATTTTTACGCTCCAGAAAACACAAACCTATGGATAGACGCATTTGTAATTCCTATTGATGCTCCAAATAAAGAACTAGCTTACAAATTCATAAACTTTATGTACGAGAATGAACCATCTTATAAAAATTTCAAAGAAACTAGATATAATTCTCCAAATAAAAATGTAATAAAAAGAATAGAAGAAGAAGCAAAAAGTAATCCCAAGCTGAAAATATACTTAGAAGAAAAATTTATACCAAAAGATTTTACCAAATTTGAAATTTTTAAAAAAATACCTAAAAAAATAAAAGAGGAAATCCTAAAGATATATTTAAATCTATCTTCTTGATTAAATTTGATATAAACACAAAAACAATCTTAAAAGCTTTCATTTAAAAGCTTTTAAGATTTTTAAATTTATTTGAAAAAAATTTAAATACTAATTTTATGTCAAGTCCAATTATAGATAAAACAATAAATAAGATTAAAAATCCTTGATAAATTAAAAATGGAAAAATTTCAAAAGGAGAAAGCTTACCTTTTGTAAAATCTACAAGAGCTATAATATGCATACTATGAGGCAAAATACTCAAAAAAAAGCACGAAGACATACAAAGTAAAGCTGCAATACGTTTTGAGTTTAAATTATTCTCCTCAGTTATTGATCTTACAACAGAACTACTCATTAAAATAGCAAGTCCATTATTTGCAAGAAACATAGTCAAAATTCCAACTAAAACTACAATTACAAATTCTGCAGTTCTTTTAGACTTTGACATTTTTTGCAATTTTAGCAGCAACCAATCTAACCCTCCGTACTTAACTGCCATATAAGAAATTCCGCCCGTAAAAACAACAAGAACAAACATTTCTCCTAAGTCTAAAAATCCTTCATTGATTTTTTTAGCCAGCAATAAAAAGGTAACATCTGAGTAATAAATTCCAATAATACCAGCAATAACAATGCCTAAAAACAAGGCTAAAAATACATCGAATCCTGAAATTGCAATAACCATAACAAAAATATATGGAACAATTTTAAAAAAATTTATCTCACTAGGCTCAATAATAAAACCATTAGTCTTGCTATAATAAGCGCCCAAAAATGCAAAAACAATGCTTGCTAAAATTGCCGCTGGGAAAGTATAAAAAGCACCGTTTTTGAAAACATCAACAATATTAACCTTTTGAGTATGACTTGAAATAATAGGGGTATCTGATATTAAAGACATATTGTCTCCAAATGCACCAGCACTAAGAATAGCACCAGCAATCAATGGAAGAGGAATGTTTGCCTTATCTGCAAGTTCCAAAGCAATAGGAGCAACAGCAACGACAGTCCCCATAAAACTTCCAGTAGAAAAAGACAAAAAAAGGGTGATTAAAAAAATGCCACATACTAGTAAATTCAATGGAACATATTTAAGACCAATATTTACTACAGCCTCGACACTTCCTATTTCTTTGCAAACAGCAGAAAAAGCACCAGACAACATAAAGATTAAAGATATAAAAATAACATCTTGTTGAGCACATCCCTCAATAAATTTATTCATTTTTGCTAAAAAAGATCCCCTAAAAATAATAAATGTCAAAACAATAGCAATAAACATAGCAAATATGGGCGGCATTTGATAAAATGCCCTTTCTACACCATTAAAATAAAGAACAAGTCCTGTGCCAATATAAATTCCTATAAAAAGAAAAAAAGGCGCAAGCCCCCAAAAATTTGGAACTATATTAGTTTCTCTTTCCAATTTTAAACCTCCTAAATCATATAATACAATTAAAACCGGTTTATTCTCAAAAATCAATTAAATTGGATAATTCAAACCTTAAAATTTTAAAATTTTTTATTTTTTAAAAAATATAAAAAAAGTTTTTTTATATCAATTCCCAAAATGGATAAAATAACAAAAAACAATAAAAACCCAAAATAAACTAAAAATGGTAAAACAGTAATTGGCGACACAAGTCCATTTGAAAAGCCCACTAAAATAATCATTTGGGCTCCATAAGGAATAATACCTTGAAAAATACAAGAAAACATATCTAAAATAGAAGCACTTCTTTGAAAACTAATACTATTTTCAGAGGCTATCTTTTTTGCTACTTTACCGCAAATAAGTATTGCAATTGTGTTATTAGCAAGAAAAATGTCAACTATTGAAACAAAAGCCCCAATAGAAAATTCTGCTGAACTTTTTCCTCTAATAAAAGATTTTAATTTAATAAGTAACCATTTAAAGCCTCCATTGTGGATTACAGCAAAAGAAACTCCTCCTGTTAAAATTGAAAGAAAAATTAAATCTGCCATATTTAAAAACCCTTTGTTAATATTTTTCATTGCATCCAGAATGTATAAATTACTATACAAAATACTAATAAGGCATATAGAAAGAACACCCAAAAAAAGAACTATAAAAACATTCATTCCGGTCAAAGAAAAAAATATAATAATTAAATAAGGCACAGTTTTAACTAAATCTATTGAAGTTTCATGCAATAAACTTGTAGTATTGGCTAAATTACCAGAAAGAAAGAAAAAAGAAAAAAAAGTTAATATGGCAGATGGAAAAGCATAAAAACTACTACTAATAAAAACATTTAAGATACTGCTGCCTTGGGTTCGACTAGAAACAATAGTTGTATCTGATATTAAAGAAAGATTGTCCCCAAACATAGCTCCACACATTACAGATGCTGCCATTAAATTAGGATTAATATTACTTTTAATAGCAATATTAAAAGCAATAGGAGCAATTGCAACAATAGATCCAACAGAAGTGCCAGCAGAAAAAGAGAGAAAGCAAGTTACAAAAAATATACCAGAAACAATCCAATTGGGATTAATATATTTAATCCCCAAATTTGCTACAGTTTCAACACAACCTATTTCTTTACAAAGAGAAGAGAAAGCCCCCGAAAGCAAAAAAATAAGACACATTAGGATAATGTCGTACTGAGCAGCTCCTTTAACAAATATGTGAATTTTGTCCGAAAATTTTCCTTTAAACACTAAAAAACATACAATAGAAGCAAAAAACATTGCAACGCTAGCCGGCAATTGATAAAAGGCCATTTTTACACCAAGAATACCTAAATAAATTCCCGTGCCTAAATATATAATAATAAAAACAAAAAAAGGAACAAGTCCAAAAAAATTTGGTTGAACTTTTACTTCAATACTTTCCATATACATCCTTTTAAATATAAGCACGACTTTTTAAAAAAAGATTACTTATATTTTTTTAATGATAACGCAAATTATTAATCGATGCATAAATTTGCAATCAACCCAAGAGCAAAAATCTTTAATTTTATTAAAATCTATTAAAATATAATTCATCAAGAACTTTACTACTAAGCTGCAAGCAATAAAAATTATGATTTTAATTACAAATAAGGTAAGTGTTAAAAATGAATATTAATAAATTATACAAAAACTTTTATCTATTTATAAAATATTTTTTTAAAAAACCTGAAAAATTAAATTTTACGCCAGAAATGATCTTTTTCTAAAATAGAATCTATCTCTTTTGGCCCTTCAGATCCATAAAAATAATTACAAATTTCAATATCTGCCCATTTATTTGAAATGTCTGAAACAAATTCCCAAGAACTTTCAATCTCGGCACTTGTAGCATACAGAGTGCCGTCTCCCAAAAAAGCATCTAACAATAACCGCTCATAAGCCTCATCAAACAATCTTTTAAATGTCCCATGATATGAAAATTCCATATTAGCAGTTTGAATTTCATAATTATATCCGGGTTTCTTGGTATTAAATTTAATTTCAATTCCATCTCTTGGCTGAATCCTAAATATTAAAGCATTGGAAAAATCAGCAGAGCTATTGTTAAAAAGAGTAAAGCTTGGTTTTTTAAATTGAATATATATTTCTGACAATTTCCTAGCAAGACCTTTACCAGTTCTAAGATAAAAAGGAACACCAGACCAACGCCAATTATTAATAAACACTTTCATAGCCAAATACGTTTCAGTATTTGAATTTACTAAAGATTCTGTTTCATCTTTATAACCTTTTTTAAAAACCCCTTGAACTTGTGAGCCTACATATTGTCCCTTAACAATGCAATTTTTAATATCCTCTTTGTTAATTTTCCTCAAGCTTTTTAAAACTTTTACTTTCTCATCATGAATAAACTCAGAATCAAATTTAATAGGAGATTCCATTGCAACAAGACTCAACAATTGTAAAATATGATTCTGAACCATGTCCTTCAAAGCTCCAACAGAATCGTAATACTCTACCCTTCCGTCAAGACCCAATTCTTCTGCTACTGTAATTTGGACAAAATCTACATAACGATTATTCCAAATATTTTCAAAAATAGAATTGCCGAATCTAAATGTAAAAATATTTTGAACTGTCTCTTTACCCAAATAGTGATCTATTCTATAAATTTGATCTTCTTGAAAAGCAGAATAAAGCAAGCTATTTAATTTTTTTGCTGTCTCAAGACTAGCCCCAAAAGGTTTTTCAAGAACTATTTTTGACAAAACTGTACTTTGATTTAAAGAATAATTTTTTAAATAATTAATTATTGGCCCATAAAATGTAGGAGATGTCGAAAGATAATATATTGTTTCTCGATCTTTATTTAACAATTTGGATAATTTTTTATAAGGCTCCTTTTCATTAAAATCACCAAATATATAAATAAAGAAATTTAAAAAAATCTCAATCAAAGAATCAGTCTCTTCCTGCCATAAAGAATCTTTAATATACAATCTAAATTCTTTATCTGTAAAAATTTTGCGAGAAAAGCCAATAATCCTAAAATTGCTAATACATTTGTTTTTAAATAAATTAAAAAGTGAAGGAATAAGTTTTTTTCTAGACAAATTCCCGGTAACCCCAAAAATTACAATATCAAAATTAGAAACACTTTTTTCTTTCATAGAATTTAATCCAATCTGGTCAATTTATTATTTTTTACAAAAACATATATAAATATTAAACACTAAAAACAAATAAAAATTAAGCTCAAATTAAATATCATTTTTTTACAAACAAAACTAGTATATAATAAGGAGAATGAAAAATCTATCACTATTTACAGATTTTTATGAAATTTCAATGATGAATGCTTATTTTACAAAAGGCATTAATCCTAAGGCAAAATTTGAAGTATTTTTTAGAAAAACGCCTTTTGAAAATGGATATATTGTTCTAGCTGGAATGCATACATTAATTAATGAATTAAAAAATATTCGTTTTAGAGAAAATGAGCTTAAATATTTAAAAAGCTTAAATATTTTGGATAAACAATTTTTAAAATTTCTAGAAGAATTCAAACTAAACATAAAAATAAGTTCAATCGAAGAAGGTCGACTGGTTTTCCCTCATTCACCAGTAGTTGTGATTGAAGGACGTCTAATAGAATTACTATTAATAGAGGGGCTGGTTTTAAACATAATAAATTTCGAAAGTTTAATAGCAACAAAAACCGCCAGAATAAAAGAATCCGGTGCAAAAATTTTAGCAGAATTTGGGTTAAGAAGAGCACAAGGAATAAATGGAGCACTCTCTGCCAGTAAAGCTGCTTACATAGGAGGAGCAGACTTTACAAGCAATATGCTTGCTGGATACAAATACAATATACCAGTCACAGGAACAATGGCTCACAGCTGGATAATGAGTTTTGAAAACGAAGAACAAGCATTCAGAGAATATGCAAAAACATATCCAAACAAAGTAAGCTTACTAATTGATACTTACGACACACTCAACAGCGGATTAAAAAATGCAATTAAAATATTCAAAGAACTAAAACAAAAAGGGAAAAATAATTTTTCAATAAGAATTGATAGTGGGGATCTTGAATACCTAAGCAAAGCAGCAAGAGAAGAATTAAACAAAAATGGATTAAATAATGTAAAAATTATTGCATCTAATGAGCTTGATGAAAATATTATCATGTACTTAAATTCAATAAATGCTCCAATTGATGTTTGGGGAGTTGGGACAAATCTAGTTACAGCAAAAGGAGATCCAAATCTCTCAGGAGTATATAAAATGATCTCTATAGAAAAAAACGGAAAGTTCATGCCAAAAATAAAAATATCAAATAATGCAGAAAAATCAACACTACCTGCCGAAAAAGAAGTTGCAAGAATCTATTTAAATGGTCAAATGATTTTTGACTTTATATTTTTAAAAGAAGAAAAAGATAAAATCAAAGATCACTTAAATTCAAGAAAAAAATTTACCATTTTTCATCCAATACTAGATAACGTTTTCAAAGTTATCAGCCAATATGACGATTTTGAATTTTTGATTCACAATGTCTTAGAAAATGGTAAACTTAGCAAAGGATATGAATCTAGTTTAAACAACATTAGAAATAAAGCCAAGCTTGACTTAAGCAAGCTTGAACATACTTACAAAAGAATAATTAATCCTCATATATATAAAGTGAGCATTAGCAAAAACTTAAGAAAATTAAGAAACAAACTCATAAAAGACAATAAAAGCAATTAATCCAGTGAACATATATAAAACCAACAAAATAAATAAAATTTATAATAAAATCAAAGAGCTAACTCAAAACGACAATATTTTTAAAAAAGAAACACTCATTATAGTAAAAAATGATCTCTTAAGAGAAGAAATTAAAAAAACTATAGCAAGACTAAATGAGATTTCTTATAATCTAAATATTAAAAAAAATGCTGTAAAAAGCATATATGAAATCTCCTTAAAAGATCCCAATATAAAAAAATACATAGAAAAGAACACTTTTTTGTTTTACCCAGAAACAGAAAAATTCATTTTATACAACATATTGGAAACTGAAAAACTCAAATACATAAAAGATTTCAAATCAACAAAAAATAGATATTTTTTTGCATCAAAAATAATAGATTTATTTCACCATTATTACTCAAAATTCTCAAAATTAATTGAAACCTGGGAAGACGATGGATTTTTATTCCAAGAAGAAAATTTAAAACCTTACGAGAATATGCAAAAAGAACTATTTAAAAAACTCTTTGAAAAACAAAAAAATATTTTAAACTTACATAAACAAATAATTCAGGAAAAACCAAAAAAAAATATAGAAATTGAAATTAAAAAAATAATATTTATTGGCAATAATAGAGAAATTGAAAAAAAAATTCTTAACTCTTTGGAAAAAATTTTTGATTTTGAGGTGCATGTATTAATTTTTGAAGATTTGATTAACTATAAGTCTACTCTTGTTGAAGAATTATTGCCAACAAAAACAAAAATCAGCTCAATAAAATATCAAGCTTTAGAAAAAATAGATATTAAATTATTTAAAGGTAAAAATTTTTTAACAAGCATTAAAAATAACATCATAGCACAAACCCCAATTTCAAAATCAGACGATAGCTTTAAAATAATAGAAGCTAAAAGTCAAAAACGTGAAGTAGAAATTTTGACAAATCAAATAGTACACTCAATGCAGAAAAATAACCTAAAATTAAGCGATATAGCAATAACTTGTTTGCAAGAAAAATTTAATGAATATTTACCATACATAGAAAAATGCCTAAATAAATATGAAATAGAATATAGTGTTCTATGTCATAACAACTTATCCAGAGGAGAGAGTACAATAGCTTTAAAAAGGCTAATGGATCTTTTTATATCAAAAAACGGAACAATTAGCAATTTCAGCAGAAAAGAAGTGTTTAACCTGCTAAGCAACAACAAAGTAATGAAAAAATTTAATATATCAACATCTGAATTAAACTATTTAATAGAATTTAGCGATGCAATGAACATTAGTTTTGGCGCAAACAACACTCACAAAGAAAATCTAAAGTATGATCAAAACTTTTTAAACTCGTGGGAAGACGGATTTAATCGATTTTTAATGTCTGAAATATTTAACGAACAATATGAAGAAGAGATTCAAAAAGAAAGCATCAAATTTCAAGATCAAGAATCAATAATAAAACTTATAACAATAGTAAAAAGTTTGTACGAAGATATAAACTATTTTAAAAATAAAACATATAAAGTACATGAATGGGCAGAAATAATAGAAATTTTTATTCAAAAATATATTGATTTAGAAGAATTTAATACAACTGATGAATATTTAAAAAATAAAATAAAATCCTTTAAAAATTTCTCTAAAGATTTTAATGACAATCTTTACAAAAACCATTTAAAAGAAATTAATGAAATAAAAATTGAATTTTATCTTTTCAAGATTTTGCTTGAAGAAAGTCTTGAAAAAGAAAAATACGGAATAATGTATAAAAAAAACGGAATATTGATTGCCAATTACAAAGAAATAGAATATCTTCAAAAAAAAGAAATTCATTTTCTAGGATTTCAAAAATTTAACTCTAAGATAAATTATGATAATATGAATTTATTAAATGAATACTATGAGTATGAGAATACCGAAAAAGAGGCAATAGCAACTCTTTTTAATTTAATTTTTGCAACATCAGAAAAATTTTACCTTTACTACTCATTTCAAGACAATCTAAGCCCAGAAATTAATACATCAAAAACAATAAATAAAATACTTGATCACATACAAAAGTATGAAAAAAATTTTCAAATAGAAAAACATCCAAATGAAAATCATGATCTAGAATATTTCAAAGATGGGAAAAAAAATTATTTAATAAACTATGATTTAGAGGCCTTTAATATTGCAAAAATAATACAAAATTCTAAACCAATTAAGTTTAAACAAAAAAAAATTCAACTAGAAAGTCCAATTAAGCTAAATTTATACGAATTAAAAAACGCACTTTCTAATCCTTACAAACATTTTTATGAAAAAAGTTTAAACGTTAAAATACAAGACATAAGATTGGAAAATGAAATCAAAGAAAAACAAGAAGAACAAATTTTCAGTGATATTGAGATTATTTACAGGCTTATAAAAAATTCAACACCTCTGCATGAATACATAATGGGACAAAGAAATGATACAAGTAAAACAATAGAAATTATTAAAAAGCATATTAAATTTGAAATACAACAAGGAGTCATTCCTTTTAACATAGATCAAAAAACAACTGTAAATAATATCTTTAAAAAAATAATTAAATTAAAATATAATGCTGCTAAAAGTTTAAAAATGCTTTCAGTAATGATGAAAGCCAAAATTAAATTTTGTCAAACAATAAAAATCAATTTTCAAAAAAAAAATATAGAATTTGAATTAAAAAAAGATATTGAGAATGTATATAAAATCGAAAACGATTATTTTTATTTAAATTTTGTAAAAAAAGACTATTGTAGCATTCCAGATAAAATAAAAAATGAAATATATTTATATATAACAGGACTACTAATAAAAAAAGAAATACAAAATTTCAATTCGTTAACAGAAGTAAAAATTAATCTTGAAAGCTTATCTGCAAACATAACTATTTCATATCAACATAAAGAAATAATACTTGATGACATTGAAAATATACTTATGCAATTTGCATACATATCAAGCTACCCAACTCCAATTTATCAAAGCTTGATAATTAAAGTTTTGACAAAAACAAATCAAAATAATTTTTCAGATTGTTTTAAGAACTTCATAAAAATGCAAATAAAAAACCCTTCCAAAACTTATTTTACAAGTAAAACACATGAGAGATTTTTAAAAACTAGAGAAATAACGCTATGTGATTACTACAATAGGTTTAAAGATACTCATGATTTCAAGTTAGACAAAAACTTACTGATATTGATAGAAAAATTTTATATTAAATTCATAAGGACAAAAAATTAAAATTCATGGAAAAAATCCTAGAAAAAATTAAAAGTAACACAAAAATATTAATAGAAGCATCGGCAGGCACTGGAAAAACCCACATACTTGAAAACGTAGTTATAAATTTAATGAAAAGCAAACTATACTCCATAAATGAAATCTTAGTATTAACTTTTACAAAAAAAGCTACAGAAGAAATGCGCACAAGAATACTAAAAGCAATAGAAAGTGCTTATTTTAGCTCAAAAACAAATGAAATTTTAAAAGAAGCTTATAAACAATCAAAAAAACTCTTTATATCAACAATCAATAAATTTGCATTACATGCTTTAAATAACTTTCAAATTGAAACAGAAAACTACTCTAAATATAGGCCTAAAGAAAAATTTTCAAAAGAAATAGATGAAATAGTTTATGACTTTTTAAGAAAATCAAATAGCTTGATTCATAATCTTGACATTAAAGATTATGAGCTTAAAGTATTTAAATCTGATGCTAAAAAAACAGAAGAAATTGTTTTAAAAATAAAAAAAGCTTATGAAAGAGATACAACTCAAGAACTTGGAAATTGGCTTAAAGCCCAAACAGCATTTGAAAAGATTCTTATTAAAAAGGAAGATTTGATTAGAGATTACAACGCAATAATAGAAGAATTAGACAAAATGACAGCAGATGAAATATTAAGTTTTTATAATAAACACATACAAACTGGCAAACTTGAAATAGAATACTCTAAAGAAAACGACATATTCAAAATAGCAGAAACATTATTAAAAAATAAATTTTTCTCAACTCTAATAGAAAAAGAAACTAAAAAAAATATTAAATTATCGCCTAAAGAACTTAAGATTAAAAATGATTTAATCTGTTTAGGCACTAATATTAGACATGAAAAATATAAATCAGAAGACAATAGAAATAAAAATAGAAACAATCTAAAGAAATATGTTATTTTAAAAGTTGAATATAAAATACTAAAATATATAGAAAAAGAACTAGAAAAAATTATTAAATTAACAAACACAATAGATCAAAATTACATAATTTCAAATTTAAAAAATTACTTAAAATCAGAAGACAAAAAGCTTCTAAATGCAATCAAAAATCGGTACAAAATCATTTTAATTGATGAAGCACAAGACTTAAGTTTAATACAAATAGAAATATTTAAAATATTAAAAACAGCAGGAATAAAATTAATATTCATAGGCGACCCTAAACAGATAATATATTCCTTTAGAAAAGCAGACATTTCATTTTATAACAAAGAAATAAAAAATAAAATTAACACAGATTCTAGAATTGTACTAAAAACAAATCACAGGGCAAGTAAAAAAATCATAAGTCCTTTAAATAAGATTTTTAACAACATATACAATAATACAATAACTGATGAAATTGAAAAAATTGAATTTACCAATTCGCTTCCAAATCAAAAAAATGACAATAATAGCATTTTCATCAACGGGCAAGAAATAGAAGGAATCAATATAATAAGTACCAATACCGAAAACACAGAAGACATTTACCAAAAAACAGCATTAACAATAAAATACTTACTCACATATGGAACAATTGTTAAGAACAATAACATTAGAAACATCAAAATGCAAGACATTAAAGTGCTTTGTAGAGGAAAAAATGAAATCGACTTAATAGATAACGCATTAAAAAAAGAGCAAATCCAAACAAACAAAACTCAAGAAAAATTTTTAAAAACCAAAGAATTTAGCGAAATTTTTTATATTATTAAGTGTCTAGACCGAAAACAAAATTTTAAAAACTTAAATTATATTCTAAGCAGCAAAATATTAAATGTGCCATGGAATTTACAAAGAATTTTAATCAAACAGGACAAAATTCACCTTATAGAAGAATTTATTGAAAATATAACAACTTTGCTTGAAAAAAATGAAATAACATTAATAAATGCAATTAACAAGATCATATTCGAAAAAAATTTGTGGATCAAAATTGCAAATATCACCAAAGATCAAAAAATTATTGAATGGGCACAAAATAAAATAAATTACAAAGGCATTTTTATTAAAGAAGGCAAACTTGAGAATTTAAAAAACTATGAAACAACACTTGAGATCATTTCCAAAATATATCATAAAGAACAAAGCATACAGTCGCTAATCTCTACTTTAGAAAGCTTAATAATAAATGAAGAAATAGAAGAAACACCCAATAATATAAATAATGACAATGAATCTATAGAACTGATGACAATACACAAATCAAAAGGGCTTGGTATGAATATTGTATTTCTAATTAATACATCTCCAATAGAAAATAACAATATTTTTTCAAAAAAAAGTCATTTTTACAAATTTTATCAAAATGGAAAAATTGAATATGATTTTTTTAAATTGGAAGAAAACAAAAAATATGCAAGACTAAAAATACTAAGTGAAGAAAAAAATATATTTTATGTGGGAACAACAAGGGCCAAATTTGCTCTTTTTATTATAAAAATAAATAGCATAACTAGCAAATTATTAGAAATGGCAAAAATTTTTACTATTAATGATATCGAACATGACTTTAACATATATAAATTTATTAGCCAAAAAAGATTTAATAAAAAAAAGAATAATGCAAATGTAAATACACAATTAATTGCACCAAAGCCAATAATTAAAAACATGTTTAAAAAAGAATATACATCGAGTTTTTCAAGCTTAACAGCACAAGCTCACAACACAGCATTTTACGAAAACTATGATTTTAAAAATATTAACTACGAAAAAGAAACAGAGCTTGATGACGACTCTACATTAGAAGAGATTCTACCTAAAGGAAAAGATAGTGGTAACATTTTGCATGCTGCTATGGAAGAAATAATTTTTAATACAGCAAAAGATACATTTGAGAATTTTAAAAAAAATAATATTAAAATTATTGAAAAACAAATACAAAAAATTAACTCGAATCTCAATACAATAGAAATACAAAATGCATTAACCAAAATGATTTATCATATACTAACTTATCATATAAAAGCAATTAATACTCGTCTGTGTGATATCGAAGAATTTCAAAAAGAAATGGAATTTTTAATCAAAATAAATCCTGAATTTCAAAAACAAAAACATCTTTTTGACAACCACTTTGAAGATTTTAACATAAAACTACATGATGGATATTTAAAAGGAATAATAGATCTCATATTTAAAGCTAATAATAAAATATATATCCTAGATTACAAAACAAACTATCTTGGAGAAGATAAAGATGATTATAATGAAACAAATTTAAAAAATATAATAAAAAAAGAATATTATGATTTGCAATATAAAATATATGCACTTGGGATAAAAAAAATATTATTTAAAACCAAAAGAGAATATAATCAAAAATTTGGTGGAATAATATATCTTTTTACAAGAGCCTTTAAAGACAATGTTGAACACTCAAAGTCGACATTTGAAAATGGCATTTATTTTGATCTTCCAAAATTTAATGACGTGGATTTAGATAAAATTATTTTAGAACTAAATATTAAAAGACACTTATGAGAGATTTTTTAGTATTAAGAGAATTTTTAAAAGATAAAAACAAAAAATTCTTAACACCTGAGCTTAAACTTTATGAAATAATTGAACTTTTAAATATCAATAAAAAAAATTGCTATAAAGCACAAACACTTGCAAAGTCCACAAACAATGAAAATATTGTAATATTTTTAATATTTTTATTTAACTACTTTGATAAAGGCCACCTAAGAGCTGACATAAATCTACTAGCAAAAGATATTCAAAATACAATAATATTCACAAAAGACAACCTAGAAAAAACCAATAAAAGCTTCAACAAATTAATAAAAATGCTAAAAGGGCTAGAAACATTTGGAAATCTAGAAACTATTAAGAATATAGTTTTACTTTTAAAGAAAAATAACATACTAATGGAATTTAATAATAAGCTTAAAATTACAACTCCCCTAATTCTGGAAAACAATATCTACATTTATACTCAAAAAAACTACAGAGAAGAAGAAGAGTTAATAAAACAAATTATAAAAAGATTAGAAAACCATAAAAGCGAATTAAATGACAATAAAATACAAAATATAATATCAAATTTAAATACCAATAATTTAAATAAAGAGCAAATTGCATCAGTAATAAAGGCATTAAAAAGCAACTTCTTTCTATTAAGCGGAGGCCCTGGAACAGGCAAAACTACAACTATTAACTATATCTTAAAAGCAATTAACAAAACATTAAACAATAAAAAAAAAGGCCTAGTAGCAATTGCAGCGCCTACAGGAAAAGCTAGCCTAAGGCTACAAACAAGCATCGACTATTCATTCAAAAATTTAGAAATAGAATGCAATACAATCCAAAAACTATTGGGAATCAAATTCATAAACAAAAAAAATCTATATGATGAAGAAAATCAATTAAATTTTGACGTAATAATAATTGACGAAGCTTCAATGATAGATGCATATACTTTTTTGAAACTACTAAAAGCAACCCCAATAACCACTAAGTTAATAATGGTGGGAGATAAAAATCAACTCCCATCAGTAAACGAAGGAAATGTATATTCAAGCCTTTTGGGAGTAAAAAAAATAAATAACGATAATGTAGAAGATCTTAAAGAAAATTTCAGAAGCAACAAAGGAATAAATTTGCTCTCAAAAGCAATATACAAAGAAGATAGTACTTTGATTTGCAAATACATTAATAACAATAAAAATATTCAACTGAAAGAAATAGAAAAAATAAACTTAAAAAAAGATCTAATAGAATATACAAACAATTTATATAAAAAAATACCCTCTTTTAATCTTAAACTACTAAAAGAATCAAAAATTGAAACAATACTTGAAACTTTACTTGAAAATATAATTTTAAGTTCAAAAAATTTTGGCAAATTTGGAACTAAAACACTAAATGACATAATAAAAAATTACCTAAAAAAAACCTATGGAAGCTTTATTGGACAAATAATAATGATAACTAAAACTGACTATAAAAACAAATTATTTAATGGAGAACGAGGTGTTATTTTTAATGAAAATTCTAAATTTTATGCTTTATTCCAAAGAAAAGACGAAAAAAAATATAAAAAAATAAATTTAGATTTACTAACAAATTATGAATTCAGCTTTGCCACAACAATACACAAAAGTCAAGGATCTGAATACAAACACATAAAAGTAATATTAGAAAATAACCCTTTTTTGACAAAAGAACTTATGTATACTGCAATAACCAGAGCTAAAGATAGCTTAGAAATAATTTCTAACAAAGAAACTATTCTTAAGGTAAGCAAAAAATCTAGTGAAAGAGATTCGAAAATACTAGAACAGTTAAACTTATTTAAAAAAATTGACAAATAAATTAAAAACTAATATAATCTTTTAAAAAGAATGACCTTGGGGGCGTAGTTCAGATGGTTAGAACGCCTGCCTGTCACGCAGGAGGTCGCGGGTTCGAGACCCGTCGCTCCCGATGACAACTTTTACAATTTATTATATCAACAGCTTTTATTAGAGAATCTATTTCTGCTTAAGCTGATTTTGAATAATAAAAAGTTACAAATGTTTAATTTAAAAGCCATAATTTAAGTAATTAAAAAAATAAATTCTATAAGGAGAATGTAAAATGAATTTACAAAAATGCTTGTTTTTCACTGCTTTATTGCTAATTTCAACATCTGTTTTCGCACAAACTAACATAATAAAAGAAAATATAATTTCAAATGAAAACTTCAGCCAATTTGGAGTAGAAGAGATTTGCCCAATATGCGGATATGTTAACTGTATTTGCGATGAGCAAACTACACAAATTGCTGCAAAAGTCTCTCAATCAAATACAACAAGCCTATTTGCAAGCATGGCTATATTTGCATTGCTAGTAGTTGCAGGATTAGCCCTAGCAAAAAATAAATTATATAAATCAAAATTAAAAATCTAAGCAAGCTAAACAAAATACTGTAGCTTTTTAAAAGCTACAGTATGATTTCAAAATAAAACTCTCAAGTCTATTTAAAAAATTAAGAACTGTAAATTTTCTCGACCCTAATTTCAGAAAGCATTTTTTTAACATCTTGAAATTCACAAAGATTGCCTTTTAATGCCGTAGCTGTGCCAGCTGCGACACCAAATTTAAATGAATCTTCCAAAGTATTTCTATTATCAAAAGCATACACAAATCCTGCAATCACGGAGTCTCCTGCTCCAATAGTGCTAGCAGAATTAATCTTTGGAACAAGGGCTCTAAAAACAACATTTTTACTGCCAATAAAAATAGCTCCATCACTTCCCATGGAAATTATAATATTTTGAACACCATTTTCTACAAGACTTTTCCCGATTTTAATCAGTTCTTCTGTAGAATTAAATTCAGCATTAAAAAGATTCTCAAGTTCATAAATATTTGGCTTTATTAAAAAGGGATTTAATCTAAGAATTCTTTTTAAAGGCTTGCCACTAGTATCAATGATAAGCTTAACATTATTAGAAATGCTATTAGCTATTTCATTGTATGCATTCTCTCCAAGAGCTGTAGGAACACTTCCTGACATCACCAAAATACTATTATTTGTTAAACTTTTAAGTCTACTTTTCAAAAGTTCAAATTCATCTTCAGAAATGTCTGGAGAACTAGCGTTAATTTCTGTTTCTCTACCATTTGCTATCATTTTAATATTTAATCTTGTATCATGCTTTATTTTAACAAAATCGTTTTTTATACCCTTAGAATCAAGAGAAAATCTTATATAATCGCCTGTAAAACCCCCTAAAAATCCAAGAGCCGTACTGGATTTCCCCAAATTTTTAAGAACAGTGCCTACATTTATTCCCTTGCCACCAGCAAAGAAATTGTTATTCAAAGCATAATTAAGACTTTCTTCCTTAAATTCTTTTAAAACTATTTTATAATCCACAGAAGGATTAAGCGTTAGAGTATATATCAAGATAATCTCCTTTAATTGATAAAATCAATTAAATAAATGTAAAATTTAATAAATATATATACACTATATAATATATAAAGGTGATTATTATGCAAAATTTATTTTCTAAAAACTTGATTGTTTTAAATTACAATGCAACTAGCAAAGAAGATGTAATTAGAAAAATGGCTAGCATGCTAAATGAAAATGGATATTTAAATGACATGGAAACATTCATAAAAGAAATTCAAAAAAGAGAAGAAATTAACGGAACAGGCATTGAAGAGCACATAGCCATGCCCCACGCAAAAGGTGATTTCATTAAAAAACACGGAATCGCTATTTTAAGAGTTACTGGAGATGGATTTGATTTTAATTCGTCTGATCAAAAACTTTCAAAACTGTTCTTCATGATGGCTCTCCCAGAAGAAACTTCTAGCGATGCACACATAAAAGCAATATCATATCTAAGTAATACTTTTAGTAACAACTTATTAAGAAATGAGCTTATGAGTACAAATAATGAAGATAGATTTTTAGAAATAATTATGAATAATGGCAATATAAATGAATCTAACAATTTAAATACAAAAAAAGATTTCATTCTTGCCGTAACAGCATGCCCTGTGGGAATAGCGCACACTTATATGGCAGCAGAAAGCCTTAAAAAAGCAGCCTTGGAATTAAACATAAACATAAAAGTAGAAACAAATGGATCTAGTGGAACTGACAACCCAATAACAGAAGAAGAAATAAAAACCGCAAAAGGAATAATTATTGCATCAGGCAAGACTATTAACAAAGAAAGATTTAGTGGGAAACCTTTAATCGAAGTGGGCGTAAAAGACGGTATACACAAAGCTAAAGAACTTATCCAAACGATTCTAAAAAACGAAGCACCTATTTACAACAAAAGCGACATAACGACAACTAATGAAATTCCTAAGCAAAACCAAAAAATAGGAATTTACAAACACCTAATGAATGGAGTTTCATTCATGCTCCCATTTGTAGTCTCAGGAGGGATAATAATAGCAATATCATTTATGTTTGGAATTAAAGCATTTGATATAAACGACCCAAGCTACAATAAAATAGCAGACATTTTGATGCAAATCGGCGGAGGAAGCGCATTTACTTTAATGATCCCAATACTTGCTGGCTATATTTCATTTAGCATAGCAGAAAGACCAGGACTTGCACCCGGAATGATTACGGGATTAATGATGAGCAATGGAAATGCAGGATTTCTGGGAGGTATCTTAGCAGGATTTATTTCAGGATACATTACACTACTTGTAAAAAAAATATCTGACAAGATCATTCCTAGCAATTTAAGAGGAATAAATCCAGTATTAACTTACCCTTTTTTATCAGTTGTAATTTCAGGGATTTTAATATATGGAATGCTTAGTCCAATATCATTTATTAATGAATCAATAACAAATATGCTAAACCAACTTAGCGGAACTAATTTGGCAATGCTTGGAGCTCTACTTGGTGGAATGATGGCAATAGACATGGGGGGACCTGTAAATAAAGCTGCATACGCATTTGGAATTGCAATGATAACTGCAAAAAATTATATTCCCCATGCAAGCATAATGGCAGGAGGAATGGTGCCTCCTATAGGAATTGCGCTTGCCACAAGTTTATTTAAAAACAGGTTTTCAAAAGAAGAAAGAGAATCCGGAAAAGTTTGTTATTTTTTAGGCGCATGCTTTATTACAGAAGGAGTAATTCCATTCGCAGCATCAGATCCTTTAAGAGTAATACCTGCATGCATATTAGGATCATCTTTGGGGGGATTTATCTCCGCACTTTTTAAGGTAGAAGTCATAGCACCACATGGAGGAATATTTATTCTACCAATAGTAGTAAACCCATTAATGTGGATAATATCTATATTAGTGGGATCAATGCTAACAGCTGTTTTAATAGGAATTGTGAAAAAAAATAATTCAAGAATATAAACTTAAAGTTTATATTCTTGAATGTCAATAAACTAATCTAAGTTTTATTGGTGTTTCAAGACTCAATCCTTTAACCATATCTATCTCAAACTTTAATGTGTTTGAGTTAATCTTTTTAAATCCAGAATGTTCTTTAATATTTCTAGAAGTCTTAACTATAAGATTAATTTTTGAATTGTCAATAAGTTCACTTGCTTTAGGAGTAAAGTCTGATAAAAAATAAACCAAAACATCTTTATATTCTTGGGCAGACATTGGAATCTCATCCGATGGCAAAAGAGCAGCAAGTGCATCACTAATATATTCTTTATTTTCATTAATATTCTTAGTAGCGTTTTTCAAATTAATATTAAATTCAATAATATTTTTACCATCTTTCTTTTCTATCTTAAACACAGAAATATCGGATTTTTTCATATAATCACCCAAAATCTTAATTAAATTATCAAACTTAACAACCAAATTAATAGAATCCCCTTGGGTTTTAATACTCAAAAGCTTAAGACCAAGCTTTTCTCCTTCATTCTTAAAATATTTTTTTATTTCATCTACTGGGAAAAGAGGCATATTTGCAATTTCTCCTCCTACTAAAGTTGTTAAGAGTTCTTTTCTAATTTTTTCAAATTCTCCATTAACATTGATAAATACTGAAGCAGTACCACTAATATCATCTTCTAGCTCAATTTCAACATTAGAGCTACAAGCAAAAAAAATAAACAGCAAACTACAGATGACTAAAAAATTCCTCATAACAAACTCCTAACTAATATACAGTTAAAAACTATTATAATAGAATATATAGCTATAAAGCAATAAATTAAAGGAGAACCACCCATGGTACACGATAAAACACTAGAACCAAAATTTTTTCAAAGTCTGCTAGACAATAGCCCTACCCCTTATCACCTAGTCAACTATATTGAAAAGAAATTAATAAACTATTTTAATGCACAAGAATTAAAACTTGATGAAAAATGGAAAATTGAAACAGGATCTTATTACATAAAAAAAGAAGGAACTAGCCTTATTGCCCTTAATATTGATGTCAAAAAAAAATATGAACCGTTTCTAATAGCAACAGCACATACAGACAGTCCGGGATTAAAATTAAAAATAGACGCAACAGAAAAAACAAGTGGCGTGTTTTACAATCATATTGAAGTTTATGGTAGCCCAATAATTTCTACTTGGATTGACAGAGACTTAAACTTAGCAGGAATTGTATATTTTAAAAAAAATGAGAATATTAATTCAAAATTAATAAACATTGAAAACATAGGAATCATTCCAAACCTTGCAATCCACTTAAACCGAAAAATTAATGAGGGATTTGGATACAATACTCATGACAATTTAACAGTAATAAATAGCACTAAAAAAACAATAAAAGATAGAATCTTAGAACAACTTGAAATAAAATATGAAAATTTTTTATCTTGTGATCTAATATTCACAGAATCACAACCATCTAAAATAATAGGAACTGAAAGAGAATTTTTAGCTTCTAAAAATCTTGATAACAAATCGGGATGCCACGCAATCATGAATTCTTATGTTCACACAAGCAATAATAAAAATAAAATGGCTGTATTTTTTGATAACGAAGAAGTAGGATCTTTAACCTCAAGAGGTGCTGATTCTAATTTTTTATCAGAAGTTTTAGAAAGAATCGATCTTGCTCTAAACTTAACCAGAGAAGAGCATTTAATTAAAACAAACAAATCATTTAATATATCGATTGACAGCGTTCATGGCATTCACCCAGGATATGCATTTAAACATGATCCAAACTATCAAGCTGCCCTAGGTAAAGGAGTAGTTGTAAAAAATAGCGCCAATTTCAGATATGCAACAACTTCAACAGGATTTGCAAAATTAAAAAATTTGGCTATTGAAAATAATATTAAGATTCAAGAAATAATAATGAAAGCAAATGTTCCTTCGGGTACAACAATTGGTCCAATCTCAAATGCAAGAACAGGAATAGAAACTATTGACATTGGAACACCAATGTGGGCAATGCACTCCTTACGAGAAACAGTATCAATAGCTGACCACATAGAAGCAATTAAATTGTTAAGAGCTTTCTTTGAAAAAGGAATTTAAAATTGGAAAAAATAAAAGAAATAATTGTGGTTGAGGGAAAAGATGATCTTAAAAGAATAAAAGAATCTTTTGAGTGCACAGTTGTAGAAACAAAAGGATTTGCTTTAAAAACTGAAACTATTGAATTACTAAAAAAAGCCTTAAAATACAAAGGGATAATAATCTTGACAGACAGCGATAAATCAGGAAATATTATTAGGCAAAAAATAGTCAAACATCTAGGAGAAAATAATAAAATCAAACATGCATATCTTAATATTAAAGACACTGAAGTTGAATCAGTAAATAAAACAGAAATAATAAAAATACTTAAAAGAGTTGGAACTTTATCTAAAGAAAATCAAAAAGACTTATTAACATTAAGCGATTTGCTAGAACTTGGCATAATAGGAGCAAACTCAAAAGAAAAGAGACAAAAAATACAAAATCAACTTTGCTTAGGGCATGGAAATAACAAAAAACTCTTAGAAAGACTTAATTACTTTAAAATAACAAAAATGGATCTAAAAAAACAGCTAACCTTAATTAACTCCCCCAGAAGGACTTGAACCTCCGACCTAGTGGTTAACAGCCACCCGCTCTACCGCTGAGCTATAGGGGAAATCGAACACTAAAAGTATTATCTTAAATTTAAAAATTTTTGTCAATTATTTCCCAATATTTTTAAAATCCCATTAGCAAGAATTTTGGAATCCTGATCTCTAAGCTTAGAAGATCTAATAGACCAAGCCTCCTCTGGAAATGCCAAATTTCTAACTTCTACTAAAAGCTTAGTTTTTACTATATTGTTTCTTAAAACATGAAGATTTTGACCCTTAACATAAAAACTTCTTTTCATTCCTTCTGTAATTTTTTCTGCTGCAGACTTTGAATGAATATCATATTTTTTTTCGTCATCTTTTTGATAATAAAATCCCATACTCTTAGGTGCTCCGACACTATTATCTGCATGCAAACTAAAAAAGGCTATATCCTTATCTTTAATATTTTTATATTTACTAACAATGTTTTTAACAACAACCAATCTTTTTTTAAGGCCCGCTGGAGTGCCGTTTATCCAGGAATCAACAGTATCATTTTTATTTAAGTCATAATCATTGTAAACCTCATTTTTAACATTAACAAAAGTATTGTTAGCAAAAACACTATTTCTAATTAAATGATCGGGAGCTAAAATAGTAAGTTCAACATTGGCCCCCTCTTCTTTAAGATACACATAAAGTCTTAAAGCAATATCATATACATATTCATCTTCAACAACAAAAACTTCGTTTCCAAGACCATCTCTAGACTTAACAATAGCTCCAGGATCAAGGCCCCCGTGACCAGGATCAAGAATTATTAACTTATCTTTAAGTCTTGAGCCTTTATTAAACCTAGAATTTACCAATTTTTCAAAACTTTTAAAAAGTTGAGTACCCTTTTTATAAGAATTTAAAGGGGAATGCCAATCTTCTGAATAAAACTCACTTGGCTGACTTATCTTTCTTGGTTTATACCAATAATAAAAATCACCAACAACCTCAAATATTGGTATTTTAGAGTCTAAAATAACCAAAGAACTAATATCAAAAAGACTTTGATTGTTATTAATTCCAAAAGTATTTAAATTTAGCTTTTTGCTTTTACTTGAGGGAAGATTAGCTATTGTTTGAACTTTATCAGAAGTATTGGAGCTAGAATCAACCTTGTTTTTAATGTCTAAATTATTTTTAGATTTAATTATAGAAGAATCAAATAAAAGTTTTTTATCAAAAATTTTCAATTTTTGATCGTGCATAATATTGTTACTACTTAAATTATTCCAATTTTTAATATCCTCAATTAAAACTCCGTAATGTCTGGCGATGCTATATAAAGTCTCTCCTACAGCAACTGAATGATAGATAAAATTATTATTTGTCTTCTTATCAATTTTTAAATTCTCTTTTAAATCTTTCTCAACGGGCTTTTCTAAATCATTATTTACAATCTTTAAAACATTTAGTAATGATCCTGCTTTAAGATTAACAGCCCGATTACCATTAAGAGCTACAAGATCCTTAGCAGTAATACCATAAATATAAGCTATTCTACCAAGAGTTTCTCCTCTTTTAACATAATGAAAATTAACGTTACCAACGGCTTTCTTTAAAAAAAGCCGTTGACCAATCTTTAACTTATCATCATTAAGAAAATTAAATTTTAAAATATCTTTAAAGCTAATATCAAAATCTTGAGAAAGTTTTGAAAGTGAATCGCCTTTCTTAACTATATAGGGTTTTAAAAAATCAGGCTCAGTTAGTAAAAGCTTCATTCCAGCTTTAAGACCTTTAGATCGCAAATCATTCCAAGCTACTATCTCTTCTTGACTTAGTCCAACAAGCTTTGAAACACTCTCAATAGTGTCACCTTCTTTTGTAGTGTAAAAAATTTCTCTTTTATTAACAGATTCTGGCGAAGCAAAAGAATAATTAACTTTATGAACAGCATTTTGATCTAAATTAGAATAGCTTGGAATAATTAATATTTGACCTACCCTAATATTGTCAACATTAAGTTTATTAATCCTTTTAAGATCGCTTACTTTAGCTTTATACTTAATTGCAATTGAAAAAAGAGTATCCCCTTTAACAACCTTATACTCAAAATCAGCATTAAGATTAACAGGACTTATTATTAAAAAATAAAATAATATAATAAGTTCTATAATTTGCAAAATACAAAAAGTTTTACTTTTCCTTAATGCCAGTATTTTGAACAATGTAGTCATATATTATCCAATAATAATCATATTTTTTAAAGAAGAAAGTATATCTTTTGGAAATGTAAAAATGCCCATCGTCAAAATATAAATCAGCAATTACCTTGCCTGCAGTATCAGAATAAGTTGTCTCAACAATAGAAAATTCATTTGGTGGTTTTGAAATATCTGAATTATTAGAATTCCATAAATATTCCTTATACTCTTCAACTACATTCTTATTAGGAACAGGTGATAATTTTTGCTTATAAAGGTATGCTTTGCCCTTATCATTTAATAACAAACCTTCAATGTCAAGATACAAAAAGAATTTTTCTTTTTTTCCAAGCTGCAATGCCTTTAATAAATATTTGACAATCTCATCAGGAGACAATTTTTTCTTTTTCAAGATATCTTGAATATCATTATTTCCAGACAAATTAACAAGATCTATGCTGCCTGGATTCTCATCAAAACTATCATTTAAAAAAAGCGTAATAATATTGGATTCTTTTTTCTTAGATGGATCTGAAATGTCTGGGAAAAAAATACCCTTAACAAAATAAACTCCATCTTTACTAAACTTAACAAATTGATTTAAATTAATAACTACAGAAAACTTTTCATTAGGTCTCAAGCTTAAATTCCTAACAGGAATAGCAATATTTTTAGATCTCTTTTTAACATATTCAATTGGTCTTTTAACTTTAATATTGGTGGTATCAGTAACATCAAAATCAAAGCCAAAAGAATTAATATCACCTATTTCTAAAGTTAAAACACTGTCAGACGCATTGCTAAGAGAAACTTCAATAAAAACATTACTATTAACACGATAAATAGATTGATTAAAAAACTTGATTTTAAAATCAAGGCCTTTGTAATCCCCTGCAAACAAAACAAAAGAAATATTGGTAAAAAAGATACAAAAAAGCAATTTTCTAATTTTCATAAGTTCCCCTAAAAACCTAAACACATTATATATAAAGAAAGTAATAATACCTATAGTATATTATTATACTAAATTAATTAAACAAAAAGGTAAAAAATGAATATAGATAAAGAATTAACAGAAATATTAAAAAATAATTCCAATTTAAAAAAAATGAAAGAATTTTTAGAACAAAATACATTTTTTTCATTAATAGGATATGAAGGATTTTTTAAAGCCTTTTTAATTAAAAAAATTAAAGAATATAGCAAAACTGGGAAAATAATTTTAGTAGTTAAAGATGAGAACACATTAGATAAAATCAAAAATGATTTAAGGGTAATTACAAATCAAATCTTTGAGCTTAACTATTTTAGTCCACTTGTATACAAGGGCATTGGCTCAAAAAGTACGATCTTTAACGAAAGAATTACATTCTTGATCAATTTTTATAAAAAAAAGCCTGGAATATACATTACAGTCTTAAAGTCATTGCTCAGCAAAATACCAGATAAAAATACATTACTAAAAAATATATGTAAAATTGAAAAAAATGACAATATTAATACAGCAGACATTGAAAAAACTCTTATAACATTAGGATATGAAAAAACATTCAGAGTAACAATTCCAGGAGAATTTACAATCAAAGGAGAAATTATAGACCTATACGCTTTTGGAGAACAAAGTCCAATAAGAATTATACTAAACTTCGACAAAATAGAAGAAATAAGGAAATTTAATCCCCTAACCCAATTAAAACAGGACAATGAAATTTTAGAATTTCAAATTATTCCAAAAAAAGAAATTATTTGGAACACTGAAGTTATTAATAACCTAAAAACAAAGATTAAATCTTATAAATATGAAAAGATTCTTGAAGAGTTAAATTTTAAAAAAGAAGCAAAAACAGAAGAAATGTTTTATCCACTAGTAGCAGATACTTACTTAATTGATGAGATTGAAAAAGAAACGCCTATTGTAAACTTTGAAATTAACAATTTCAAAAAAGAAATTGAAAAAATACACCAAGAATACGAAAAGCTTTACAAAGAAGCAAAAGAAGCTGGCAAAAATATAATTGACCCAAAAAGAATCCTATCAAATTCTAAAGCATTCAATCTAAAAAACGATGTTTTATTTTCCAAGATTAAAAGTTCTAAATCAAAAGAAGTTGTAGAATTTAAAATTGAGAGTGAGAGAAGCTTTTTTTCAAATATCGCGCTTACAAAAAAGAAGTTTGAAAATTGGCTAAAAAATGGATTTAAAGTCATTATTGCGGCAGAATCTGAATCGCAAAAAGAAAAACTTAAATATATTTTCAAAGATCTACCAAAAGTATCAATTGAAGTTTTAAAAATATCTAGCTCCTTAATAATAGAAAAAGAAAAAATTGCCATTATTCTTGAATCAAACATCTTTAATACCGGACAAAAAATAAACAAAACCTTTGAATCTTCAAAAACAAAGGCCATTAACTCTTTTATTGAAATCGAAAAAAATAGCCATGTAGTTCATATAAACCATGGAATTGGTATATTTAGACAAATAAAGAGAATAAAAACAAGCTCTCTTGAAAAGGATTATATTGAGATTGAATACGCTGAAGGGGAAAAACTATTTATTCCAATTGAACAAACAAATTTAATCCAAAAATACATTGGGAATGAACCTAAAAAAATTAAATTAGACAAAATTAATTCTAAAACATGGATAAAAAACAAAGCAAATGCAAAAAAAAGAATCGAAGAAATTGCAGATAAATTAATAGAACTTTATTCAAAAAGAGAAAGCATTAAAGGTATTAAATTCCCAGAAGATAACGAATTGCAATTATTATTTGAATCTGAATTCCCATACGATGAAACTCCAGATCAAATAACAGCAATAAAAGAAATCAAAGAAGATATGATGAGTTTTAAAGTAATGGATCGCCTTCTTTGTGGAGATGTTGGATTTGGAAAAACTGAAGTTGCAATGAGAGCTGCTTTTAAAGCTGTAATGGGAAATAAACAAGTTATTGTACTTTCACCAACAACTATCTTAGCAGAACAGCATTATAATACATTTAAAAAAAGATTCAAAAACTTTCCAATCAAAATCGACGTATTAAGCAGATTTGTAAAAAATACTACAGAAAAACGAATTTTAAAAGAATTGAAAAGCGGCAAAATTGATATAATCATAGCAACACACAAAATTCTTTCAAAAAAATTCATTTGCAAAAATTTAGGCTTAATAATAATTGATGAGGAACAAAGATTTGGTGTAAAGGAAAAAGAAAAACTTAAAGAAATAAGAATTTCGGTTGATTGTCTTGCTCTTTCTGCAACACCAATCCCAAGATCTCTTCACATGTCACTAATTAAACTCAGAGATATTTCTGTTTTGAAAATTCCACCTAAAAACAGAGTAAAAATAGAGGCTTATTTAGAATCGTTTAGCGAACTTTTAATAAAACATGCAATTGAAAGTGAGCTATCCCGAGACGGTCAAGTTTTTTTAGTAAATCATAATATTGAGGAACTGTATTATTTAAAAACGCTAATTGAAAAATTAACTCCTTATGCAAGGATTGCAATAATTCATGGAAAACTCACAGGTGAAGAGATTGAAAATATAATGCACAATTTTATTAAAAAAGCGTATCAAATTTTATTGGCAACAACAATAATTGAAAATGGAATAGACATTCCAAATGCAAATACAATAATAATTAATAATGCAAACAAGTTTGGACTTGCACAGCTATATCAACTAAAAGGAAGAGTTGGAAGAGGCTCTAAAAAAGCTTATGCTTATTTTTTGTACCAAGATAGCGAAAAACTAAATGAACAATCTATTGAAAGACTAAGAGCAATAACCGAATTTTCAGATCTGGGAGCAGGTTTCAAAATAGCAATGAAAGACATGGAAATAAGAGGTGTTGGAAATTTACTCGGTAGAGAACAACACGGAGAAATTGAATCGATTGGATTGGATTACTATCTAACAATGCTAAATAAAGCAATTGAAAAAAAAATAGGAAAAATCTCATCAGAAGAAGAAGTCAACATTGAAATTAACTACAGCGGCTTTATTCCTGACAATTACGCAAAAAATGAACAGGATAAAATACTAATCTATAAAAAAATTTTTGAAATTCAAACTGAAGAAGAAAGCAAAAAGATCAGATCAGAAATCCACGACAACCTTGGACCAATACCTGAAGAAATAAATAGTCTACTAATGTTAGCTGAACTTAAAATTCTAGCAAAAGAATTAAACATAATAAAACTAAAAGAAACAAACAAAACTTTGGAAATAGAATATAAAAATACAGAAAGCATTCCTATGAAAAAAATAATGGAAATATTTCAAAAGTATCCTAATTTATTAACTCTAAATCCATCGTATCAAAAATCAATATTTCTAAGCTTTAAAAATATTAAAAAATCTGAGAAAATAAATTACATATATAAAAATATTAACTTACTAAAAACAAACACATAGCTTGTCAAGCATAAAGGGAAAACATGAAAATATTAATCATAAACACAGGAAGTTCTTCATTAAAATTTGCTATTTATCAATATGAAAATTCACAAAAATTAATATCTGGAATTATTGAAAAAATAAAAGAGAAAAAATCGATCATAAAAATTGTAAATACTGACGGATCAACAACAGAAAGATCTGAAAAAGGAATTGAAAATCACCAAAAAGCAATAGAAAAAATGTTTAAAATACTTACAAACAGCAATTTAAAAATCCTTAAAACTCTTAGCGAGATTAAAATAATAGGACATCGGGTTGTACATGGAGGTTCAAGCCTTAAAAATTCAGTAATTCTTACAACTAGTATTTTAAATACATTAAAACAAATTTCTGAACTTGCTCCACTTCACAATCCAAGTGCAATCACTGCAATAGAAACAGTGCTTGAAATTTCACCACACACCAAACAAGTTTTATGCTTTGATACATCATGGCACCAAACTATAAAAGAACGCGCTTTTCTTTACGCGGTCCCATATTCTTGGTATAAAAATCACAGTATCAGAAAATATGGCTTTCACGGTCTTTCTTATTCATACATAACAAAAAGAACCTCAGAAATTTTAAATAAAAAAATAGATAATATAAATTTAATAATATTGCATCTTGGAAACGGAGCAAGCATTAACGCTGTTAAAGATGGAAAATCTTACGACACAAGTATGGGAATTACTCCGCTTGAAGGCCTTGTGATGGGAACAAGAAGTGGGGATATAGATCCATCAATTATTAATTTAATGAGCACAATTTTAAATAAAAACACTAAACAAATTGAAGAAATATTAAATAAAGAAAGCGGTATACTAGGAATTTCTGGAAAATCGAATGATATGAGAGATATCTGGAGCAAGATTGAAGAAGGAGAATATCAATCAAAAATTGCAGTAGAAATAATGACATATAGAATGAAAAAATATATTGGATCTTACATTGCCGCTCTTGATTTTAATGTCGATGCAATAGTTTTTACAGGTGGGATTGGGGTTGTTGATTACAAAGTAAGAGATCTTGCACTAAAAGGGTTTGAAAAAATTGGAATAGAGCTAGACCCTGAAAAAAATAAAATGGCTCAAAACAAAACTTTAGAATCTGAAATATCAACCATTAAAAGCAAAATAAAAATACTAACAATACCAACAAACGAAGAATCAACCATTCTTGAAGACATTTATAATTTAATTCCAAAAAATTTATAATTTGCAATTTTAAAAACTAAGTTTAACTTCTTATTATTTATTTAAACCATTTTAAATAGTTTATTATTTAACCGTTCAAAGTAAAGTTGCTTTTTTAACATCTTCCATTACTTGTTTCCCTTTTACCATTTCAAGAAGAGTAAAAGCAAATTCAAATGCAGTTCCAACTCCTTTAGAAGTAATAAAATTATTACTTCTAACAACATTTTCATCTACAAACTCACCATCAAGCACATTTTTTTCCAAACCTGGATAACATGTAAACTTATTAGCCCCTAGAAGACCTTTAGCAGCAAGCACTATTGCTGGAGAAGCACAAATAGCTGCAATAAATTTACCTTTGGAATTCATATCTTTTAAAATTAAATCTAATTCTTTTGAATTAAAAAGATTAGTAACTCCAGGTATGCCTCCCGGGAGAATGATTAGATCAAAACAATTCTGTTTACAGTTTGATATTACATCATCTGCTAAAAAAGAAACGCCTTTTGAACTTGTTACTACATTGTTATCATTTGCGCTAATAACTTTAATATTAACATTGCCCCGCCTTAAAATATCAATCGGGACTATGGCCTCAATATCTTCAAAGCCATTTGCAAGAATAATTCCTACTACCATTTAAAAAACCTCTAATGCTGATGGAGGGACTTGAACCCACGACAACTCGGATATGAGCCGAGTGCTCTAACCAGCTGAGCTACATCAGCTTAAACTTTTATTAAGTGTATAAATTCAATAATGCTTTGTCAATGTTATTATTCAAAAGCATTATTATAAAGTATAATACAAAATAACTTGCTAATAAATATAAATTGGTAAATTAGCACTTATTATTTATATGGTTAAATGAAAAGAAATTTTTATCTCATTATCCTTTTTATAGCTAATAACTGCTTTTGCATTGATTTTTGGGATACGATGGAAAGAGAAAAACTAATAAATGAAATGGTAAACAAAATGCAAGATCATGAACTATTAGGGCAAATGTTCATGATAAGCTATCCAAATCAATCAATCACAAATTTTGTTCTTGATTTTATAAGTAAAAAAAACCTTGGGGGAATTAAAATTTTTGGATGGAATGCAAAAAATTTAAAAAATTTAACAGAAAGCATTCATAAAGCTCAAAAAACATCTCAAAATAATAAATTTAAAATTCCTTTATTTATAGCAACAGATCAAGAAGGGGGATTGGCACAGCACATAAAATTAAATACATCAGAAACAATTGGCAATCTCGGAATTGCAGCATCGCTTTCTCCAAAAGATTCTTATAATACGGGATATTATATAGCACAAGAGCTAAGGCAGCTTGGAATAAATTTAAATTTTGCACCCATAGTAGATATATATAGTCATGAAAATAATTTCGCAATAGGACCAAGAACATATTCGGATAACCCAAAAATAGTTTCACTTCTTTCTCTAGCCTTTTACAAAGGACAAAAGCAAGGAGGAATAATTTCTACTGCAAAGCATTTCCCCGGGCACGGCAATACCACCCTTGACTCTCATATTAATATTCCAATAATAAATTCTAATTTACTAGAAATAAGTTTAAATGAACTTTTACCATATAAAATATTAATCCAAGAAAACATCCCGGTAATAATGACAGGGCATTTAGCATATCCAAAGCTTACAAATGGAGAAAATATTCCTGCATCATCCTCAATAAAAATAATTAAAGACGTACTAAGAAAAAAATTAAAATACAACAACATAATAATTACTGATGACCTATTAATGAACGCAGTAAAATACAATAATGAGAGTATTTATAATACGATTGAAAGAATAGTTAGAACCAAAAGTGACATTTTTTTAATATCTTTAAATGAAGATATACAGCAAAATGCTTACAACATGCTGCTAAACTTAATGAAAAAAGATTCAGAAATAAAAAACAATATTATTGAATCTAATAAAAGAATATTAAGAATAAAATTAATGTACTTAAAAGAAAATAAAAATAAATCTAATCTGTATCCCAATTTCAACGAAAATGAGAAAATATATTCAAAAGAAAGTGAAAATTTTTTTGAACAAAATACATTAAGAAGTATTACAAAAATAAGAATAGAAAAAGAAATATCTAAAACCAAAAAAACACTTATAATATCTCCTTACTACAAAATGATTGTAGAGGGTAAAAAAATATTTCAAAATACATATGCTTATTATTACAACTATTATCCCCTAAACGAAATTAATCCCCAAAAGCTCGATGAAATTAAAAAATTAATTAAGAAATTTGAACAAGTCATATTTAATTTATCAACACCTGGAAGCTTAAAATATTTAGAAAATTTGAAAGAATATAAAGATAAAATAAGCGTAATTGTATCCCTTACGCCTCAACATATTAAAAAACTAAATTGGATAAAAAACATAGTAATTATTTATGGAACAACGCCCTTGGCATTTAAATCTGGATTTTTAACACTCACTAGAGATTTTCACCCAAAAGGAACTATTCCTTTAAAAAATATTATAAATAAATATTATCCTTAATGTATGCCAGCATTCTATTTTTTACAATTTCTAAAGAACCTTGTTTAATTCTAAATCCACTAGCATTTTTATGCCCCCCGCCTCCAAAATCTTCTGCCAATTTTCCAACATTAAAAGAATCTTTAGATCTCAAACCAACTATAATAGAGCCATCTTCCATTTCCTTTAAAATACCCAAAATTTCATTATTTTCCACATTGCTTAAAATCATATAAAAAAGTTCATTAACTCCAGTAACACTACCGTCCTTGCTAGAACTAGAAGAAGATAAAAATGTAAACAAAACCTTTCCATTCCAATAAGATTCAAGACTGTTAAGCATTAGCTTAAGAATTTCTATTGATTTTAGACTTTTGGTTGCTTCTATATAGCTATAAACTTCTTTAAGGCTTATTCCTTTTGAAACCAGTCTTGCAACCATTTCAAAAGGCTCCGGATCACTTCTTGAAATAAATTTAAAAAACCCAGTATCAGTACAAAATCCTACTAAAATATACCAAGCCTCTTCTTTTGTAATATCATATCCAAACTCTCTAATCAATTTTTCAATTAAAAAAGTAGTAGAGGGCGCAAAAGGATCAATATATCCCAGGCATTCTAATTTTTCACCAGACATATGATGATCGATTACTAAAATGGGCATATCTTTTACATAAAATATAAATTCATCACCTATCCTATCTAAAATTGAGCAATCTAAAATAATAACTGAATAATCTGAAAGCTCAATATTGGGCCATTGAGATAAAAATTTATCTTTAAAAGGAATTATTTCTTTTCTAACAAAAGGACCCTCATTTAATAAAATAGAATTTTTACCAATTCTTGAGAGAAAAGACGATAAAGCTAAAGACGAACCTATACAGTCAAAATCAGGATCTTTGTGCCCAATAATAATAAAATTATTGTACTTGTTAATAAAATTAATAACATCTCTCATAATAAAGATCGCATACCTTTCGCAAAACAAGTTTTTAGCTTATTTTACATTGACTATATTACAATATTTCAATAAAATAAACCACAATGACTAATAAAATATAACAGGTGAGGCAATTGTGGAAAATCTAAAACAAGAAGATATCGACAAAGCATTTTATATGGCAGAAAAAGCAAGAAACAATTCCTATTCTCCATATTCAAAATTTAAAGTAGGTGCCTGCATTAAAACTAAAACAAACGATTTTTTTATTGGAACAAATGTTGAAAATGCAAGCTTTGGAGCAACTTGTTGCGCAGAAAGAAGTGCGATTTTAAATATGATTGCAAAAATTGGCGTACAATCAATAGATTTTTTATTGCTTAATACAAGTCCTGAATCTATTCCATGCGCTATATGCCTGCAAGTAATGGCAGAATTTTTTGATCAAGATACAAAAATAATAATAACAGAATCTAAATCATTCAATGAAAACAAAACTCCAATAAAAATTTACACATTAAAAGATTTACTTAAAGCTCCTTTTGACAAAAAAGAACTACGAAGAGTAACATAATCTGAGCTTCTAAAAAATTAATTTAATTTAATATCTTTAGAGAAACTAAAGCACTTGCAAGCCTATTTAATTTATCACTTTCAAGGATATTAGCAGATAAATCAAATACATTTAAAATAAGTTTTTTCTCATCAGAATTAAAATTGTATTCCAAATTTTCAAATAATAAAAAATCAATAATTGGAACAAATTTTTCTACAAAGCTGTATATGCTATTATTAAGATCATACACTTCATAATAATAATCAAATATACCTTCTAATGACTTTCTGTCAAACTCTTTTAAAAAATCACAAAAATTATTTTTAATATTTCCAATTAATCCATGCAAATTTTTATTATTAAAAATAATTTTTTTACATTTTTTCACAAAAAAATCAGCTTGCCTCATAAAATAATTTCCCCACTTTTGTCTTAAAACTAAGATTGAGCTTGAATTTAATAAATGATAAAATGTAGCATTAATGCTGCATTAATAAAATTATGCAATAAATAGGAGAATGTTGCAATTATGATCAAGGTAATAAGCTTAAAAAACATTCATAAATTTACCTATTTAAAACTAGATCCTTTAAAAAAAGAAGACACCTGTATAGTTTACATCGAAAATAATTCAAAATTAATTGCAAATCTTAAAGCAAAAGCAAAAGCTGATCAAATTGAAATAATTCATTTTTATATTGATGATAATTTTAAATCAGAAGGCATAGAAAGAATAATGATTAGCAATTTAATTCACTACAGTAAAAAAAATAAATTTAAAACAATTTTATGCAAAATTACTGAAATACAAGAAGAGCTTTTAAGCCTAGGATTTGAAAATAAAAATTCTCAATATAAAAAAGAATTAGCATCTGAAATAGAAGAAGATAAATTTGTAATGGGAATAGGAATAATCTCTATATTTACCGAAATAGCATCAATATCTTCTAAACTTACTGTAGGAATACTGTTTAACTCATTTGCGCTCATTACTGACGCTTTCCACGTCATAGCAGACTTTGCTTTATCTACAATAACTTACTTTAGCTTAAAAATTACAAGCAAACCTGAAACCATCCATTATCCTCATGGACACAAACTAATGGAAAGCTTAATAGCTTTTATAATGGGAATAATCATACTTATGGCGGGATTTACACTATTTTTAAATACAACAGGATTAAATAAATTTATCACTCTTGGGGGGGAGTCTGGATTTAATCTACACATACACCAAAACAAAAATAAAAATGATAATATATACGAACATGATCACAGCCACTCACACGATCACAATAGCAACCACAGCGAAGAAGAAAAAAACAACATACTAGAAATATTTTCAAATAAATCCCTTAAAAAAAGCTTATGGATACCACTAACCCCCTTTATTTTTTTCATAGTAAAAATAATAGAATATTTAACAAAATTCCAAATAGGGAAAAGATACAATAATCAACTTCTCCTAGCATTAGCTTCATCTGATAAAAACTGTATATTCTCACATGGTGGAATTACACTGAGCTTGCTACTTGCAACTTACATGTGGAGCGGCTTTGACAAAATCATGTCTATATTTATTGGCTTTATAATAATAAAAGAGGGACTCAATGTAATAATAAATAATGCAAATAATTTGCTCTCAAAACAAAATATAGATCTTAAAAGAAGCGTAAAAAACACGCTAAAAAATTTAAATATTAACTTTAAAACACTTAATTTCCACAATCAGGGCAACAAGCTTGTACTTTATATTAAAATAAATTTAAATTCAGAAAATGACTTTCAAAATTTTACAAATAAAACACAAGATATTAGAAATATCATAAAACAAGAATATAAAGAAATAAATAATGTATATTTTTTAGTCTAATTAAATTAATAATAAATAAATAATTGACACTTATAATAAAGTTGTGTTAACATTTTAAACTGTAAGACGCAGGGTAGAGCAGTTGGTAGCTCGTCGGGCTCATAACCCGAAGGTCATAGGTTCGAGTCCTATCCCTGCTATGCTTTATTTTTAATATGTGAGGAATTGATGAATAGAAAACAAATAGCTAAGGGCAAGCTAGTAAGGAGATTTGGTATTAATATTTTTGAGCAGCCAAAATACGACAAAATACTTAAAAAAAAGCCACATCCTCCTGGAATGCATGGAAAAGCCAGAAAAGCTAAAATCACAGAATACGGAAAACAATTGATAGAAAAACAAAAAATAAAGTTTACTTATGGTGTAAGCGAAAGACAATTAACTAACACCTTTAAAGAGGCAAAAAAGCATCACGGCGTTACTGGAGACAACTTACTTTCAATACTTGAGAGAAGAATTGACAATGTTGTATATAGAGCCGGATTTGCTATCTCAAGAGCACACGCAAGACAAATAGTTTCTCACGGTATTGTTATATTAAATGGAAGAAGAGTTACAATCCCTTCAATAATATTAAGAGCAAATGATCAAATTCAAATAAAAGAAAAAGATAGCCTAAAAAAATTAATAAGATCAAATATAGAAAAAACTTCCTCTCTTAGAAATTTACCAACTTGGATAGAAGTAAACGCTGACGATTTAAACATAAAAGTAAAGCACGCTCCATCAAGAGACGAGATACCTACGCTTGCTAATGAGCAAATGGTTGTAGAGTACTATTCTAAGAGAGCATAAAATATTATTTTTTCTGCATTATTAAAGAAACAAAAAGTGGCCAATTAAAGCCACTTTCTTTATTTACCTTTTTTTTTACCCTTTGAAAAATTTTTACCTAAATTATTCTTAGCAAAACAAGAAAAACTGTTATTCTTTTTCAAGCCTTTATCATAAGGCTGAGTACTAAAAGACGCCCTGTTGCCTGAGGGCCTTCTAACTCCATCTTTCATATATCTACTCCTAAAATATAAATTTAAATATGCAACTTTTTAAATAATATTTAAATAATCAAAAACCTCTTCCAAATTGGAGACAAATTTAACATCTATATTCTCTTTAACCTCTTCTGGAAGCTTAAAATAATCTTTTTTATTGTCTTTGGGTAAAATAACTTTGCTTATGCCATTTCTATAGGCTGCTAAAACTTTTTCTTTAATGCCACCTACAGGAAGAACGAAACCTTTTAAAGTCACCTCACCAGTCATTGCAAGATCCAAAGGAACTTTCTTCCCAGACAATATTGAAGCAATTGCTGTTGCGATGGTAATACCCGCAGAAGGACCATCTTTTGGCGTTGCCCCCTCTGGAAAGTGCAAATGAATTTCGGGGCTTTCTTTTACGTCAAAATTAAGCTTAGAAGAATAGGTCTTTACTATAGAATATGCAAGCTGTGCACTCTCTTTCATAATAGCTCCAAGACTACCCGTCAGTATAATGTCGCCCTTTTTCTCAAACTTAGTTGCCTCAACGGGAAGAACTGTACCGCCATAATTTGTCCAGGCAAGTCCATAAACAAATCCAGAAGAGTCAATCTTAATTAAATCCAAATTATATTCAGTATCAACATAATTATAATAATTATTAATATTTATTATTTTATAAATACCTGGAATATCAGGATCATGAGTAAAAAGCGAATTATTTCCATGTATCAAAGAACTCGGTGAATAAAAATTGCCTTTGATTATTTGATCTTTAGAATACTTATAAAGCAACTCCCTTACAAGTTTCCTAATTAAATTAGTTAAGACTCTCTTTAGTCCCCTTACACCAGATTCCATAGTATAGTTTCTAATTAAATTAAAAATAACCTCGTCTTCTATCCTTATATAAACTTTGTCTAAAAAACTCTCTTTAATGATACTTGGAATCAAAAAGATCTTAGCAATCTCTAGCTTTTCAATATAAGAATAACCTTCAACTTTAATTATTTCCATTCTATCAAGAAGTGGCTTTGACATACCATTAAGAGAATTGGCTGTTGTGACAAATAAAACATTAGAAAGATCATAAGGGATTTCTAAATAATGATCTATAAATTTATAATTTTGCTCAGGATCTAAAACTTCTAAAAGAGCAGATTCGGGATTTCCTTTATAGCTATTATTAATTTTATCTATTTCATCAAGAAGAATAACAGGATTGGATTTGCCTGATCTTTTCATTGCACTAATAAAAACACCTGGAAGAGACCCAACATAAGTTCTTCGGTGTCCCCTAATTTCTGCCTCATCTCTTAAGCCACCAAGAGATATTTTAACAAATTCCCTAGACAACGATCTTGCAACAGATTCTACAAGAGATGTTTTACCAATACCAGGAGGTCCCACAAGACATAAAATAGGAGCTTTAACCTTAGAATTAATTTGATAAACAGCCAAAAAATTTATTATCTTTTCTTTTGCTTCATCCATGCCATAATGAGAATTTCTTAAGATAAACTCAATCTCGCTTAAATGATTTTTCATAACAGTATTTTCATTCCAAGGAAGATCTAATATTAATTCTATATAACTTCTAATAATATTAGCATCAGGAGAATTCATCTGCATCTTAGATAATCTAGAAATTTCTTTTTCAATCTTAGATTTAATATCTTCTGGAATATCTTTGGAATTTAGCCTCTCAATATAATCATTTTCATCTTTGCCTAATCTTTTTTGTATTTCTTTAACTTGTTCAGAAAGAAAATAATCCCTTTGTCCCTTATCTAATTTAGCTCTAACTTTAGAATTAATATCTTTTTTAAGATCTAATAGGTCAATTTCAATGTTTAAATTAACAATTAGCTTTTCTATTCTGGTTTTAACATTTAACTCTTGCAAAAGCTCTAATTTTATGCCATTTTCCAAGTTTGAATTAGAGGCTATAACATCAACAAGTTTACTTGGATTTTCAAAATAATTAATCGGTTCATTATCACCATCATAAGATTTTAAAGATAAGGAATTTTTATAAACTTCATAAGTTTCTTTTAAAAATTTAGCATAGGTAAAAAGCTCTCTATTTAATCCACCAGAATCAGACACAAAAGTAACCCTAGCTCTCAAATAATCATTTTTTTTTGAAACATTGCCTATAAGAACTCTGCTTTGACACTCAACCAAAACTTTTACTGCGTCTTTGCCGACCTTTATAACTTGGATAAGTTTAGAATAAGTGCCCACAGAGCATAGGTTTTTAACCCCTCCTCTACTAGATTCGTCATAATTAGATTCATTAGGATAAGCAAATAAAATAAACCTTTCCTCTAGCATAGATTGAGCTATGGAATTAATTACATATTCATTATCAAAAGTTACCCACAATGTCATATTAGGGAAAAGAACATTTTCTTTTAAAATAACAACTGGAAGATCTTCTTTTCTATTTTTTATCATATTTAAGATTGATTTCATATAACTCTTTTGCCCAAGGTTTTTTAATTGCATTTCCCACCAAAATTAATGGATTAACATCTGCATTTAAAACAGATTCTTTTGTTACAACAACCTTCTTAGCCTTGCTAATCGAAGGAACCTCAAACATAACATCTTTAAGAAGACCCTCTAAAATAGATCTAAGACCTCTTGCTCCAGTATTTTTCAAAATAGCTTCATCTACAATTGACTCTAGAGCATCTTTTTCAAATACCAATTCAACATTATCCATTTTAAACATATAATAATACTGCTTAACAATAGAATTTTTAGGATCAACTAATATTTTCATCAAATCTTCTTTATTTAACTTTTCAAGATACGAATGTACAGGGAGTCTACCAACAAACTCGGGTATCAAGCCAAATTTAATCAAATCTTCCATTTCTAAATACTTTAATGAAGCGTTCTCCTTTACATTCTTTTTTTCAATTGCTGAAAAACCAATAGAACTCTTATTTATTCGATTTTTCACAATATTTTCAAGCCCAACAAATGCACCACCACATATAAAAAGTATATTTTGAGTATTAATTTCAATAGTATCTTCATAAGGATGCTTTCTCCCACCTCTTGGAGGAACATTTGCAACAGTCCCCTCAATTATCTTTAACAGGGCCTGCTGAACTCCTTCTCCAGAAACATCCCTTGTAATTGAAACATTCTCATTTTTTTTAGCAATTTTATCTATTTCGTCTATATAAATAATCCCTTTCTCAGCCAGACTAATATCACCATGAGCAGATTGTATTAATTTAAGCAAAATATTTTCTACATCTTCACCAACATATCCGGCTTCTGTCAAAGTTGTAGCATCTGCTATTGCAAATGGCACATTCATCTCTGCGGCCAAAGTTTTTGCAAGCAAAGTTTTCCCACTGCCTGTAGGCCCAACCAAAAGTATATTGGATTTTTCAATCTCAATACCATTATCATATTTATTATTTTTTAATATTCTCTTATAATGGTTATAAACAGCTACAGATAAAACTTTTTTTGCATCTTCTTGCCCAACAACATGCATATCTAAATGATCCTTAAGTTGTTTAGGAGTTGGCAAACCATTAGACTTAGAATCTAGAGGCTTACACAACTTTTCTTTAAAAAGATTGTGACATATTCTAGAACATTCGGGACAAATCGCCACTCCATTAGATATAACAACATTACCTCCAAGCTCAGCAACACTAAGTCCACAAAAAGAACACTCTTTTACTTTTTGACCTTTTACTCTTGCCATAAAAATTACTACCGAAAATAAAACTACTCCCTAACTAAGATACTATCAATAAGACCATATTTAAGAGCATCACTTGAAGTCATAAAATAATCTCTTTCCATATCAAGAGCCAGTTTTTCTTTATCAACTCCTATCTGATTAGACATAATATCTATTATTAATTTTTTAAGTCTTAAAATTTCATTAGCTTGTATATTAATATCACTAGCCTGGCCACTTATTCCACCCCAAGGCTGATGAATCATTATTCTAGAATAAGCTAGAGATTCTCTTTTACCCTTGGCACCAGCAGCAAGCAAAAAAGCTCCCATTGAAGCAGCTTGTCCAATACAAATTGTCCTCACATCAGGTTTTATATATTGCATAGTATCATAAATCGCAAGACCTGCAGTAATACTACCTCCTGGAGAATTTAAATAAAGATAAATATCTTTGCTTGAATCTTCTGATTCTAAAAACAAAAGTTGTGCAATCACAGTATCTGCCTTAGAATCATTAATCTCACCACTCAAAAATATTATACGCTCTCTAAGTAATCTTGAATATATATCAAATACTCTCTCATAATTCCCTGTATGCTCAATCACAGTGGGTATTAAATTATACATAAATTCCATTTTTCTTACTCACAAATTTTATAATTAACAAAATCTTTAAAAGAAATTTGTTTGCCTTTTACCTCTTTAAGATTTGTCAAAATTTTTTTCTTAACTCTATTCCTTTTGATATCATCTTTTAAATAAGGAATCAGATTTTGATCTTCATAAAATTTTTTAATCTCCTCGTAACTTACACCCGAATTTTCAGATTGTCTGACCATCTCATCCTCAAGATCACTCTCGGTAACTTTAGTTGGATCTAAATCTACCATTTTTTGAATTATTAACTTAGATTTCAAATTACTAAAAATTTCATTCTTTAAATTAGTATTACCAATAAATCCTGAAGAATAAAAAATGCTTTTAAACTCTTCAAGATTCATCTTATTTTGCTTTGCAGTGTCCTTAAAGGCGATTTCAATTTCAGCTTCAACCATTGAATGGGGAATGTCTATTTCTATTTTTTCAGAAATAGTAGAAAAAAATTTATTTAGCTTTAAGGCTTCTTTCTTTTCTTCAATAAGGTTAAAAATATTAGACCTTATAAAATTTTTAAGATCATCTAGTGTATTATATCTATCGCTAATATCCTTTGCAAACTCATCATCTATTAAGGGAAGATCTCTTTTTTTAATACTCTTAATCTTAATCTTCAATTTTCTTGAAGATCCCGCAAGTTCTTCAAATTTATAATCTGAAATATAAGATTTTTCTATAACTTTCTCTTCATCAATTTTCATACCAATTACATCTTTGTCAAAATCATAATAGGTCTCGGATTTTCCAACTGTAAAAACAAAGTCTTGTCTTTTTGTTGATGCTATCTCATTTAAAAAATCATTAAGTTCGACAAAGTCCACTTTAACAATGCTATCTTTTTTGACAATTCCTTGTTCATCTTCAATAATAATTGAATTTTCTATTTGAAGACGCCTAATCTCATCATCAATATCAGAATCATTAATAAAAACTTCAGGGACTTCCACTTTAATATCAATCTCATCAAAACTTGGGATTTTAAATTCAGGATAAGTCTCATACACAAAAGTAAATTCAAAATCTTTATCAAGATTTAATCTTAAATCTTTTTCCTTTATAGTGGGAGAAACATAACTTAAAGGCTTTTTAGGCTCTTCTTTAAAAAATTCTTTAAGAGAATTATTAACCAATTCTTCTAAAACAGTAGCTCTTAACCCCTCAGAATATTTATTCTCAATAATATTAATAGGAACTTTTCCAATTCTAAAACCTTGAATCTTAAGCCTGGAAGAATAATCCTTTAATAATGAGCTATATTTTTCCTGAATAATATTTTTTGGAACTCTAATGACAGCCTCAACCTTTGAGCCTGGAAGAAGCTTAATATCTTTGCTAAAAATCACTGCTAATGCCTCAATTAAAATTTATTGATAATTATTAAAAAGCGAAAGACGGGATTTGAACCCGCGACTTTCACCTTGGCAAGGTGACACTCTACCCCTGAGTTACTTTCGCACTTATTACAGAAGGTGGGAGTCGAACCCACACGCCAAAGGCACTAGATCCTAAGTCTAGCGTGTCTGCCAATTCCACCACTCCTGCATACTTCATACTCAACCTAGTATACAAAAACTTAAAAGCTTTTGCAAGTATGCCTAATCTATCAAATAAATAATATTTTCGCACTCAGCAGGACTCGAACCTGCAACCTTCGGATTCGAAGTCCGCCGCTCTATCCAATTGAGCTATGAATGCAGTTATTAAAATAAAATTGATTATAAGGTGATTGACGGGGCTTGAACCCGCGACATTCGGAACCACAACCCGACGCTCTACCAACTGAGCTACAACCACCAATAATAAGTGAATATGATTACCATCATATTTTATAAATATTTAATTTCTAAGTCAATAAAAAATAAAAACTATGCGAATTTTAGTTTAAAAAAAATTATTTTTTTAAACTAAAATTTTTTAAATCTTTCTAAACTTTTTTTCAAAAAATCATAAACTCTAATAGTTGAAGGAATATCTACTCTTTCTCTAGTAGTATGAGGAAATTCAATCCAAGGCCCAAGAGTAACAGATTCTATACCCCCTAATCTAGAAGATATTATGCCTGTTTCAAGACCCGCATGTATTAAACAAACATTAGCATCTTTAAGATACATCTCTTTATACACTTCTTGAAGATGTTTTAAAAGATTGCTATTCTTATCAGAATTCCAAGAAGGATCATCATAAATTAAACGTAAACTAGCTCCTGATAAATCACTTATTGAATGCAAATGATTAAAAACATATTCTTTGTCTAAATCCAATAAAGATCTTATTAAAAAAGTAAAAACATAATCACTTTGCATTTTTAAAAGACTTGAAAAATTTAAAGAAGTCTTAATGAGTTTATTTTCATAATTTTCTACTTTTTGAACTCCATGTAAAAATCCCATCCCCATATTTAAAAGCTTGCGCTTGCTATCTTCATCAAGAACTTTAGCTGATGAAAATCCTCTTTTATTAATAATAATGTCAAATTCACTTTCAAGAGAATACGTGCTTTTAACTTTAAACAAGAAAAGCTCGAGCTCTTTATTTAATAAATCATAATCACTGTCATTGATAAAAATTAAAGCTTTAGCTTCATTCGGGATTGCATTGCTGCTACCCCCACCAAAAATACTTTCAATCTCAAAATCAATATTTGCTTTAATTTCAAAAAGAGCAAAAAACATTAATTTTAAAGCATTTGCCAAATCCAAATGAATATCTGCACCGGAATGGCCACCTTTAAGCCCTTTAAATAAAATTTCTACTTTAGTTTTTTTTGTTGCAAGAGTATACTGAGGAGAAAAAACAACCTCAGCAAGTCTTGATCCTGCACAACCAACTATAAAATAACCTTCTTCTTCTCCATCAAGATTAATGAGACTTTTACCGCTGCATAAATTAGAATCAAGACCAAGAGCGCCTATTAAACCTATTTCCTCATCAACAGTAAAAAGAAGTTCCAAATCGGGATGGGGAAACCTATTTGCCTCACTCATAATGCCTAACATCATAGCTACCCCAATCCCATCATCAGCTCCAAGGGTAGTCCCTACTGCTTTTAGATACCCATCTTCTTCAACAATTGTAATTGGATCCGTTTCAAAATTATGTAAACTGGATTCATTTTTTTCACAAACCATATCAACATGTGATTGCAAAATAATAGGATGCATATCAATATTATTATTGGATTTTATCTGCACCACAATATTCCCAACACTATCTTCTTTAAAAGAATATCCAAATTCTCTGGCTCTCTCCTTAATAAAATTAATAATTCCTTTAACATTTTTTGAACATCTTGGAATCTTTGATATCTCTTTAAAAAAATCAATTACAATACTCATAATAACTTTCCTTTGATTATATTAAACCCATAAATTCGTTTAAATTTGATTATAACTAATCATATAATATACTAAATCAATCTAAAATTCATTCCAAATATTTATCAAGCTTTATTTTCAACAAAATCTGCATAATAATTAAAATTTAAAAATTCTTGAGGAATTTCTGAAATAAACCTTGAAGGCAATTGCTCAAAAATTTGCCTATCTTTTTTACGCTTATTGGCCATAGTAATAATCAGAGAATCTTTTGCGCGAGTTAATGCAACATAAAAAACTCTTCTCTCCTCTTCTAAGCCAACTTTACTCTCTTCAATAATTCTGTGATGAGGAATAATATTGTCTTCAACAGCAATAAAAAATACATAGTCAAATTCTAAACCTTTAGCAGAATGAACTGTCATTAAATTAATATTAATATTTTCAGATTCCTCATTCACTTCGTTAGATTGAATAACTATATAGTTTAAAAAACTGCTTAAATCCCTTAATTCACCAAATTGTTTGGATTCCCAATTTTTAATTATGCTTAAAAACCCTTCTATATTTTGATACTTATATTCAGCCACTTTGATTGAATTGGGACTTTCACTAACTAAAAATCCCCAATATTCAACACTTTCTATCATTTCTTTGATTATATTAGAATACGTGTTTTTTTTTACACTAAATTTATATTGATACTCTTCAATAAAAGATACAAAATCTTCTATGCTTTCAATTACCTGCTTATTTAAAGCCTTATCACAACTAGAAATGTTTGTAAAAGAAAAAGCAATATCACAAAGAGCATCATAAATACAACAACCCTTCTTGTCTGCTATATCTCTAATCTTTTTCAAATATTCCTTGCCAATTCCCCTTCTTGGAACATTAATTATTCTAAGAAGATCATAATCACTTTTAGGATTTATTATTACATTTAAATAAGAAATAATGTCTTTTATTTCTTTTCTTTGGAAAAAAGATGTTCCCCCCGAAACTTTGTATTTTATACTTCGCCTTCTAAAAATCATCTCAACGTTTTTAAAAAGAGCATTGGTTCTCATGAGAACTCCTACATTTTTAGATTGAAAGCCCTCTAACTTTGAAAGCTCTATGATTTGACTTGCAACAAACTCAGATTCTTGAATTTCATCCTCAAATATAAAAACATCTATAACTTTACTACACGTCTTTGAAGACCACAAAGTCTTTTCTTTTCTATTTTTATTATTCAAAATCACAGAATTGGCAACATCTAAAATATTTTTTGTAGAACGATAATTTTGTTCAAGTTTTATTTCTTTAACATTATAATCCTTTTCAAATTGCAATATGTTGTTATAACTAGCTCCACGCCAAGAATATATAGATTGATCATCATCGCCTACACAACACAAATTACTATGATTTATCAAAAGGCGAATAAAATTATATTGAATCAAAGAAGTATCTTGAAACTCGTCAATTAAAACATACTTATATCTTTTAGAATATTTATTTCTAATATCAGAATTATTACTTAACAATTCTTTTGGCTTTAAAATCAAATCATCAAAATCAAAAGAGTTATAAAGCCTTAATCGCTCTTCATAAAGTCTAAAAATATTTACATCCTCTTCCTTTAAATCATTGAGAGTGAGAATGCCATTTTTTAAAAGTGAAATAACATTACTAAGCGAATTTAAAGAAACTTTTTTATTTAAAAGGCCTTCATCTAGTAAAATCTCTTTAAGAAGAGAAATTCTATCACTATCATCATAAATGCTAAAGTTTTTTCTATACCCTAATAATTTATAATTTTCTTTTAAAAAAAAAAGGCCAAAAGCATGAAAAGTTGAAACCATAAGATTGCTAAGGGGACTTTTCAAAATTTTCCTAATTCTATCTTTCATTTCATTAGCAGCCTTATTGGTAAAAGTTAAGGCTAAAATTTCCCCTTGAGGAACACCTTTTAAAAGTAAATATGCTATTCTATGAGTAACAACTCTTGTTTTTCCACTGCCAGCACCAGCAATAATTAAAAGAGCGCCTTCAATAGTGGTAACTGCTTCATATTGAAATTGGTTGAGAGAATTTTTTAAAAAAACATCAAGCAATATTAAAAAACCCTTGTTCCATCTGGATATTCCACAATAACTTTAAAGTTTTCGGGAAATGCAAAAATCTTTCGTGACTTAGATTGATCAAAATCTTTAGCTAAAATTGGAATACGAAACTTATTTAATGTATTCACGGCAAACTCTGAATTTTCAAGCCCCACCTTAACAGATCCTTTTGCCATAAAATTAGTTCCTCCAAAAAGCTTGGCCTTAAGATTACTTTTATTAGCTCCATTTTCTAACATTGTATTTATTAACATGGGAATAGCATAAACCCCATACCTTCCACTTTGATCAGGAGATATATCAAGATCTGACTTAACTAGAACATAATGATTCATTCCAATTAAATTACTTGATTCATCGTAAAGCACAACAGCAACACAAGAACCAAGAATTGTAGAAATAACTCTTTTATTTGAAACAAAAGCTTCGCCTGGAACTATTATTGTAACATCGCGTTTTAATTTAAAATTAAAATGATTTAACATAGAATTAATACTCTCTTGAAAAAAAATTTATCAAACTCTTATAAAGGCCTTGCCAAAAACTCAATTTATTTACCTTATTACTAAATAAAGCAACATCCCCCACTTTCTCATTTTCTAAAAATATCATAGCCCTCCCAACAGGCATATTCCCACCAAGGGGAGCAACCAACTTATCAACAGTGTAATTTACATTAATTTTATCAAATTCATCTTTAGTAAAAACATAATAAAAAGGCTCTTTAGAGAAAAGAGCAACTGTATCTACTGTACCATTATAGACTTTTTCTTCTAATTTTACTATTAAAGGAAATTTAGAATATTCATTAAATCCATACTCTAATAAATTTTTTGCAATCAAAGCTCTCATTTTCTCTCCAGACCCATTAATTCCTTTTTTAACCCCTAATACAACTGCTATTAACCTTCTTCCACCCTTTTTAGCAGTAGCAACAAGATTTAATCCCGATTCCTTAATATATCCGGTTTTAAGACCATCTGAATACGGATAATCATGTATTAATAAATTAGCATTTCTTTGCTTTAAGTTTAAAAATTTTGACGACAAAGTAGCTCCTAAATTTTTACTCTTTGGATAAACAAAATACTTTAAAGAATGAATATCAAGCATAAATTTAAACTTTTCTAAATAAGATTTTACAAAAAAAGCCATATCTAGTGCTGTAATTTTATTTTCACTACTATAGCCAGAAGGTTCAACAAAATGCATATTAAAAAGCCCTAAATTTAATACATTAATATTCATCAAATTAACAAAGGTATTTAAATTGCCTACTACAAACTCAGCAATTGCAATAGAAGCATCATTGCCCGACGAAACTGAAAGTCCTTTTAAAATCTCTTCAAAATTAACAATTTGACCTTTTTCTAAAAACATTAAAGAAGAATTTAAAGGCGCATTATAATATGAAGCGGAATCGCTAATTGGAACTATGCTTTTTAATCTTATATTCCGCTTTTCAGCTTCAATTAAAGCTGTGTAAATTGTAACAATCTTTGTAAGCGATGCTGGAGGAAAAACCAAATTGGGCTTTTTAGAATAAAGTATTCGCCTAGTATCAAAATCCATTAAAACTATTGATTTTGCATGCTGCGACAATTCATTAATCTCAGCTAAATTAACTGCAAAAAGATCATTACAAAGCAGAAAAAAAAATAAAGTTAATAACAATTTTTCAATAACACAGATACTATTCATGTTGTAATATTAGAATTATATATTATTTATTGATTGTTAATTACAATGCAATTAAAAAGGAGCCATTTTTTATGAATTCTTACGATTTTATAACAGCTTTGGTGCCAATAATACTAATAATTATTGGACTTGGCATAATAAAAAAGCCTGCTTACTATGTCATACCCATATCATTAATAACCACTGTTGCTATAGTTATTTTTTATAAAAACTTAGGAATAGAAAACACAAGTCTTGCAATACTTGAAGGCACCTTAATGGGAATATGGCCAATAGTAACCGTAATTATTGCTGCCATATTTACATACAAAATGTCAGAAGATCAAAAAGACATAGAAACTATTAAAAATATATTATCAAACGTATCTTCTGATAAAAGAATTATAGTCTTACTAGTAGCATGGGGATTTGGAAATTTTTTAGAAGGAGTTGCCGGGTACGGAACTGCTGTTGCGATTCCCGTGTCAATACTAATAGCAATGGGATTTGAACCATTTTTTGCCTGCTTAATCTGTTTAATAATGAACACCTCATCAACTGCTTATGGATCTGTAGGAATTCCCATAATATCTTTAGCTCAAGCAACTAACTTGGATGTTAACATCGTTTCATCTGATATTGCATTACAACTAATACTCCCAACCTTAATAATACCTTTTGTACTGGTAATTCTTACAGGAGGAGGCATTAAAGGATTAAAAGGGGTATTTCTTCTTACCTTACTCTCAGGAATGTCAATGACAATATCTCAAGTATTCATATCAAAAACTTTGGGGCCAGAACTTCCTGCAATCATTGGAAGCATCCTTTCTATGGCAATAACAATAACTTACGCAAAGTTTTTTGAAAATAAAGACACACATGAGCACCAAAGCAAAAATGTAATACCTTTGTCAAAAGGAATTATTGCTTGTTCACCCTACATTTTAATAGTAGTATTTATAGTACTTGTATCTCCTCTTTTTAGCAAAATTCACGAATACCTAAAAACTTTTCAAAGCACTGTTAGCATTTATCCAGAAGCAAATCCTCTACACTTTAAATGGCTTATTTCCCCGGGCTTCTTGATTATACTTGCAACAATAATATCCTATTCAATACGGGGAGTACCAATATTAAAACAACTCAAAATATTTACACTAACCTTGAAAAAAATGGCATTATCTTCATTGATAATCATATGCATTGTTGCAATATCAAGATTAATGACACACAGTGGAATGATAAGAGATCTTGCTGATGGAATCTCAATAGTAACGGGTAAATTTGGCCCATTATTTAGCCCACTAATTGGAGCTATTGGGACATTTTTAACAGGAAGTGATACAGTTTCAAATGTTCTTTTCGGACCTTTGCAAACACAAATGGCAGAAAACATTGGAACAAATCCTTACTGGCTTGCAGCAGCAAACACAACAGGAGCAACTGGAGGTAAAATGATTTCTCCCCAAAACATCACAATAGCAGCAACAACTGCTGGATTAATTGGGCAAGAAGGTAAACTTTTATCAAAAACAATGCCTTATGCTTTATGCTACATTTTAGCAACGGGATTGCTAGTTTATTTAGTATAAATTAATCCTTTAAAATAAATAAGATTAATTTTAGTATAAATTAATCTTATTTATAAATTTGAATAATTTAAAAATCACAAAATACTAATATGGCCTTGAAATTTTACCTAATATTTTAATATTATATACATGTTATATACATGTTATATATATGTTAATATATTATATATAATATATAATAGCATATGCATAATATATTTATTAATACGTTTAATTAATAACTAGAACTAATAATAAAAAGTTTATAGTTACAACAGGAAGGTATAATTATGAAAAACCACATTTTATATAAATTAATTATATTTTTAACAACATCTGTGGCAATATTTGCAGCAGACGAATTAAAGGAAAAAGATGTATTTAAAATAAACCCGTGGATGCCCACATTTGGATTTGAAAACACAAGTGAATTCAGATTAGACATGGATGAGCTTGTTCCTGGATTTGAAAACAAGAGTAAAATTACTATTAAACTTAAACCATTTGAAGCTAATCCCGAATTAGGCAAAGATGATCCATTCTCAGCTTTTATTAAGGTGGAAGATCTTGCATTCAAAGCAGAAGGTAAAAAAGGCGATCCGTTCAAAATTGACGTGGGAGATATAACAGCCCAAATTAACATATATGATTTTTTTATTAAAATTAGTACGATGACGGATTTTGACTTTAATAAAGAATCTTTATTTAGTTTTGCCCCTATGACTGGATTTAAAAGCACTTACTACGGATTCCCAAGCAATGACAGAATAGTAAGAGGAACAATTCTTGCAAGAGGCACCTCTAAAAACATAGGAACAATTCAATTAGGATACAAGCTCCCACAACTTGATCTTGCATTTGCAATAGGGGGAACAGGCACAGGTAACAGAAATCAAGAGAATGACAAAGACACTCCATACAATAAAACCTATCAAGGAATCCTTTATGGAATTCAAGCAACATGGAAACCAATAAAAAATCTACTTGATACAAACGCAGACTCTGAATCTGTAATTGCAGAAACACCTTTTGAATTAAATTTTGGCTTGTCAGGAGCTTATGGAAATGAAACATTTAATAATTCATCAATAACATACTCTTTAAAAGATAAATCTGTAGTTGGAAACGACTTATTTAGCCCAACTTTATCAAATTCTGCAATTTTAGCATCTTTTGGAGCTCAATATAAACTTGGATTAACAAAAATTAACAATAAAAATACCTATCTTGTTTTACAAATGGGGACTGATTTTGGAATAGATCCTTTTGCAAGTGACTTTTCTGTATTTGGACACATTTCAAAAGCAGCAAATTCCAAAAAAGAAACACCTTCAGATCCTAGCAAAAAAGCTGAAGATATATTTGATCCAAAGGGGAATGCTCTTAATTTCAGCAAAAATAAAGAACTAGGAATTGCATTTTCAACAGGAGCAAGCATAGGCCTTGCTTGGAATAAAGATACTGGTGAAAAAGAATCTTGGAAGGTTAAGGGATCTGATTCTTACAGTACAAGACTATTTGGAGAACAAGACAAAAAATCTGGGGTTGCATTAGGAATAAGCTATGGACAAAATATTTACAGATCCAAAGATACAGAAAAAAGATTAAAAACCATATCCGAAAATGCATTTCAAAGCTTAAATGTTGAAATCTCAAGCTATGAAGACAATAAAAAGGGGCTTATGAATGGACTAGGATGGATATCATCTATTGGTCTTTACGATATTTTAAGACAACAATCCATAGAAAACTACCTTGCAGCAATCTCAAGTGCTAATGAAAAAAATCAAGCCGAACAAAGCCCATCAACAAGTAAAAAAGCTACAACTCCACCTAATTTAACATTTGAAGACGCAATGAAACTCGGTGTAGCTTTATATCTTGATTATGCAATTCCAATAACATCTATTTCAACAGAAGCATATGTAGTACCTTATATTGGAGCATACCTTTTAGGGCCTACTAACAAAATTTCAAGCAATGCTACAAAAATTTACTTAAAAACAGGACTTAGCCTTGAAAAACTAATAAGATTTACAACAATTTCTCTTGGATGGGATTCAAATAATATTATAGAACTTGCTAATAAAAACCCAAATAATGCCGCTATTGGAAGTGCTTTCTTGCAATTCAAAATAGCATACAGCGGAAGCTAACAGCAAAGAAGGGCTAAAAGCCCTTCTTTTTTTTACTTTTGAAACAAGTCAATCAATAATAAACAATTAATTACCTTATATTTCTTTCTTTGCAAATCTTTTCATAAGCATCTTGAATTTTAATGAATTTATCATTTGCATCTTTTTGTCTTACAGGATCGTTTGCAAATTTATCAGGATGGTACTTTATAACAAGACTTTTATAGGCCTTTTTAATCTCATCATCACTAGCAGTATAACTTAACCCCAAAACGCTGTAGGGATTTACAATTTTAATATTAATATCTTTATAAGCTTCATAACTATCGGATTCAAGCTCCAAAAAAACACCAATATAAGAAATAAATTTTTCGGCTTCTAAGTTTTTATACCTAGAAAGTCTGTTAATTTCTTTAAGAGAAGCAAAAAGCCACACAAAAAGATCTTTGTGTTGAAAATAACCAAGCTTAAGAGTATACAAAATTTTATCCGCATTGTTATTCTTAGTAATAGCAGAATGAAAAATAGTATACAATTCTGATTTACCACGTTCAGACAAATTCAAAGAATTAATAATAAAATTGACATAACTTAGCTGTTCTCCCGTTACAGTTCCCAAAATAGACAGTAATTTAGCCATTAATAAAAAAGAAAGTTTGTAAAATTCAAACTCTCTAGACCTAGAATATGAATAATCTCTTGTAAAATATATTCTAAAAACACCCAAAAAACTAAATAATATCAAAACAAAAGGAAATAATATAAAAAGCATTCCTATTAAAACGGGATTAAAAATAAAAATAAGGAATAGTCCCCAAAAAAACATTCTAATTAAGCTTGGCATTTATTGATCATAACCCCCAAACATAATTAAGGCATATCAAAATCTCTAATAAATTTTACAACTTCCTTTTTTATTTGTTTTAATTCAATATCAGACTTTGCTTTTAAAGCTCTAACAACAAATTTAGCAACATTTAGGGAATCGGCTTCATTTAGACCCCTAGAAGTAATAGCAGCACCCCCAATTCTAACGCCAGAAGCCAAAGAAGGACTTTTTTTATCAAAAGGAATAGCATTTTTATTTAAAGTAATATTCACCCCCTCAAGCAATTTCTCAGCATCAGCACCTGTAATATCTAAACTGCTCAGATCAACCAAAAATAAATGATTATCTGTGCCGCCACTAACAATCCGAAATCCTTCCGATTTAAAATATTCAGCCATAACTTTGGTGTTTTTTATTACGTTAGCAATATATTCTTTAAAATTTTCTTGAAGAGCTTCTCTGAATGCAATAGCCTTGCCCGCAATAACATGAACTAAAGGCCCCCCTTGGGTTCCGGGGAAAACTGTAGAATTTACAGCGCTAAACAAAGCTTTCTCTTTTCCATTAAAGTTTACCAATTCGTCAAAATCTTTTCCAGAAAGTATTATTCCGCCTCTTGGCCCTCTTAAAGTTTTATGCGTAGTACTTGTTGTAAGATGCGCCACATCAATCGAAGAATTATGAAATCCCGCAGCAATAAGGCCTGCAATATGCGCAATATCACACAAAAGATAAGCAGAAACGTCATCTGCTATTTCCCTAAATTTTTTAAAATCAATTTCTCTTGAATAAGAAGAAGCCCCAGCTATTATCAAATTTGGCCTACAATCTCTAGCTATTTTAAGAACCTCATCGTAATCAATCAGCTCAGAATCCCGAGAAACACCATAAAAATAAGTGTTAAAAAATATGCCAGAAAAATTTACCCTACTGCCATGAGTTAAATGTCCCCCATGAGACAATTGCATGCCAAGAATCTTGTCGCCCGGACTAATAAGAGCCATTATAGCAGCCATATTGGCCTGAGATCCGCTATGGGGCTGAACATTAACATACTTTGCACCAAAAAGCTCTTTTGCTCTTGAAATTGCTAAAGTTTCAATCTCATCAATAAAAGCACAACCACCATAATATCGATTCAAAGGATATCCTTCAGCATACTTATTAGTTAAAACACTCCCAACAGCCTGTCTTATCTCTAAAGATGTAAAATTTTCAGATGCAATAAGCTCAATATGTTCTTTTTCTCTTAGTTTCTCTTTCTCAATTAAATTAAATATTTGATCATCTCTCATTAAAAATTATCCTCCAAAACAAATCTATACATTAAAGAATACGATTCGTTTGTCAAACTTTTATACTTTAAAAACTTAGAATCTGAATAACCACCAAAAAATTCATTTTTATCATAGTCCTCTTTGCACCCATATTGAATATAGTTTTCAGACATATTTAAAAAATACTTAGAGTTATCCTTAAATAATACTGCATTTATTATATCAAAATATATAAAACCAACCTCAGGCAAAAAAAATTCAAACCAAAAATGCTCATTCAACTTAAAAGAATTCGAGTCATAGTAAAGCCCAACTATATTTTTAAGCGGAATTTCATACTTTAAAAATAATAAATTCGTAAGAACTATTAAATTGTTAGATGAAATTTTTCTTTCTTTTATAGAATCCTTTAAACTTAAATTATTCTCAACAATTTGAAAATTTAAAGTCAAAACATCAATAATTGCCTTAGCCAACTTATAAGCTGAATTACTCCCCGCAGTCATAGATGAAATCAGAGAATCTAAAGACATTAAATCAATAGAGCTGTAAGATAAATAATCTTTTCTTTTATCTTGAACATAAGTTTTGTACTCTTGACTATTAATATCCTTATTAACCTGAATGCTTTCTAAATATTTGGTATCCAAAAACTCTAAATTAAGTTTATAAGCTTTTACCCTAGTCTCAAAAATAAATTTATTTGTTTTTAAATTTACAAAAAATAAATTAGCAATATTAAAATCAAGATATCCATTACTACGCCCTGTAATTTTTTGACGCTCATTATCAATTGGTTTCAAATAGAAAACATTAAAATTAATATCCTTGGGAATTGAATCAAAATTGCCATTCATATCTTGAGTAAAATAAATTTGCTCAGTTATTGTAAACTCTTTTGAATCACTTAAAGTCCACTTAAAAAAATCATCTTTAACAGAAAACGGAACTTTATTGCTTTCAAGATTGTCTAATAAAACATAAAGTTTCCCACCAGAATTCAAAGTTTTAGGAGTAATAAATTCCACTCTATTCTCAGAAACATCTAAAATATTTTGGGGTAAAATTGTATAAAGCTTGTCCTTAGTTTCAAGAAAAATTTTAATAGTGCTAGAACGTGAAAACAAATTAATCCCCTGCAATAAAGTTAAAGAATTTGAATTTAAAATTATTTTATCCTCTGAAAAAATAAAAGGTATATTATCTCTATTAAGCTTAACAGGAACTTGCCTACTAATAACAAGAAAAAGTTCGTTACTAGTACCCCTTTCACTTTTTACAAAAATAAGCCCAGAATTTACCTCATCTGTAATTTTAAAAACTATTTCAGTATTACTCCAACTAATAATACTACTTTTAACCAAATAATTATTGTTAATATTAATCTCTCCTGTGGTATGGCCTAAGTTATTTCCTTTAATAACAATAACATCCTTGTGCGAAGTGGGAATTGGGGATATATCATAAATAATTGGCCTTGAATAAAATAAAAATCCAGAAAAAACAAATAAAAACAAAAAAATAATAAAAATTAAGCTTAAGTAAAAATATTTGTTTTTTAAAAAAATAGCCAAATACTAGCCTCTTTTAACCTTAGTCCCTTCCTTAGTATCAATCAAAACAAAACCCTTTTTAGCAAAAAAGTCTCTAATCTCATCAGCACGCTTAAAATTTTTTTCACATTTGGCTATTCTTCTCTCTTCAATTAAAGTTTTCATATTCTCATCAACAGCTACATCATGATTTTCTAAATTTTTTAAAATTTCTTTTCTCAAATTAAGCGACATGATCTCATCAAAAACAAAAGCTAATCTAAGCTTTGAAACAGGACCTAGATTTTCAGATTTAATTATCTCCCAAAGCAAAGCTAATCCCTGAGAAGCATTTAAATCAAAAGAAATTTTTTCTACAAAAGAGTCATAATATTCTTTTTCTACACTAAAGCTAAAATTTTTTAAATCCTTACTAAGCACACTTACGTCAACCGGATCCAAAGATGAATAAAAATAACTTAACCTGTTTATCATATTTACCCTAGCAATCTTACTTGCTTTAAGATTATTAAATGAAAATTTTAATTGATTTCTGTAGTGCGATGTTAAACACAAATATCTAAAGTCAAGAGAAGAAAAATTTTGATCTTCCAAGTCTTTAATTGTAATAAAATTCCCACTTGACTTTGACATCTTGTCATAATCCATAATCAAAAATTCTCCATGGACAAAAACATCACACCATTTCTTATTCAAAAAACACTCTGCTATTGCTATTTCATTTATGTGATGAACCCCAATATGATCAACTCCTCCTAAATGAATATCAAGTGTATCTTTGAAATACTCCAAATTCATAGCAGCACACTCCAAATGCCAACTCGGATAACCAAACCCCCAAGGAGAATCCCATTTCATCTCCTGATCTTTAAATTTAGAATTAGTAAACCACAAAACAAAATCAGTTTTATTCCTTTTAAATTTATCAATATCAACCCTTGGTAAAGTCATATCTTTATCAATCAAATCAATACCGGCCATCTCACCATAACTTTTAAAACAAGAAGTATCAAAATATACATTGCCGTTAGAAAAATAGGTGAATTTTTTTTCTTCAAGAATTTTAATAACTTCTATCATTACAGGAATATGCTTGCTTGCAACAAGAACTTTATCTGGATATACAACGTTTAATTTTCTACAATCCTTAAAAAAAGCTTCCGTAAAAAATTCACTAATCTCGTAAACTGTAAGACCCTTCTCTCTTGCAGTCTTAGCAACTTTATCTTCTCCATCATCAAGATCGCCTGTTAAATGCCCAATATCTGTAATATTCATTGCATAATCAACTTTATATCCTAGAAATCTTAAAGTTTTAATTAATAAGTCTCCAAAAATATAAGTTCTAAAATTTCCAATGTGAGCATAATTATAAACAGTAGGCCCACAAGCATACGCTTTAACACCGTCAAAATTTGTTAATTCTGAAAAATTCTTTGTTCTAGTATTATATAACTTTAAAATCATACATTTATCAAAATTGAAAAAATAAAAAATCTAATCTATTATTAAGTAAGTATGCTTAAAAGCCTAAATAATTTTCTTAAAAAAATCAATATTGCTCCTCAAACAAAAAATCTAAATGAATATACAACATATAAGATTGGAAACATTTCGAAATTATTTTTCATTCCTGAAAATATTCAAGAAGCTGAAAATCTTTTTAAAGCGGCAATAGAAGAAAAAATTAAACTATTTATTCTTGGGGGAGGATCTAATATTTTAGTCAATGACGAGAAAGAAATTGATTTCCCGATAATATACACCGGGCATCTAAATAAAATAAAAATTCACGACAATAAAATTACAGCAGAATGTGGTGCAAATTTTGAAAATTTATGTAAAATTGCACTTGATAACGGCTTAAGTGGCCTAGAATTTATCTACGGGCTGCCCGGAACACTGGGAGGTGCAGTGTGGATGAATGCTAGATGCTTTGGAAATGAAATCTCTGAAATACTAAAAAAAATTACATTTATAAACGACAAAGGAAAAATTATTTGCAAAGAATTTAAAAAAGAAGACTTTAAATATAAAATATCACCTTTTCAAAATAAAAACTTTTTCATATTAAAAATTGAATTGAATTTAAAAAAAGAAAATAAGAAAATTATTGAAGAAGAAATGAGCAAAAACAAACAAGCAAGAATAAACAAAGGTCACTACTTATTCCCAAGCAGTGGAAGCACCTTTAAAAACAATAAAACATTTCTGAAACCTAGCGGACAAATAATTGAAGAATGTAAACTTAAAGGACTAAGCATTGGGGGCGCTGCAGTATCTGAATATCATGGAAACTTTATTATTAACATTAACAACGCCACTTCCAATGACGTAAAAAGTTTAATTGAAAAAGTAAAAACCGAAGTTTACTTGAAAACTGGACTTTTACTCGAAGAAGAAGTTCTTTACATAGGATTTTAAAATCAAGAAAGCTAAAAAAGAATATCTTTAATCTCATCATTAATCTTTTGAATCAATTCTTTTATTTTAAATATCTTATCCTTAGAAGATTTCACTAAAGATGAATATTCTTGAAGAGAATTTAATGCATCTAAATTCATCTTAGAAACTTTAAATTCTTTTAAATCTTGACTAAAGTTGTTAAACTTGCCACTAATAAAAAAATGGTTATTAAAGATTTCCTTATACATATTCTTAGCATCTCTAATCTTAGTATCGTAAGACAAATACCTGTCCTTAAACTCTCCAATTTCTTTAAAATGCTTAGCAAGAGTAAGATCTACTTTCTCATGTCTTGAAAAATTGCTGTCTACATTATCCTGAATATCTATAAAATTTTTATAAATTGTATCAATCTCTGAATTAATCGCTGCAATAATGCCATCAACCGTTTTTAGCTCATCTTTAATGGTTTTAGAATATTTTCCAGAATTAATAGCAAGCTTTCTAATCTCCTCAGCAACAACTGCAAAACTTTTACCTGCATCACCTGCTTTTGCCGCCTCAATTGCTGCATTCATAGCAAGCATATTGGTCTGAGCTGAAATTGAAACTAAAAGCTTATTTGCACTTTGTAAGCTGTTAGTTTGAGACAAAAGATCTGCAAAATTTTTATTTACATTTTCAAAAACAATATTTAAATCAAAAACTTTACTTTTAATATTTTCAATATCAGAAGAATTTATAGTAGCAACTTTATTAAAAATTTCTAAATTTTTATCTATGCTATAAAAAAAACTAACGTTCTCTTCAAAATTTGAGGAAATCTCTAATATATACTTATTTAGATCATTAATCGGATCAGTAACAGATTCAAAGCCTTTTAAAATATCAACGATTGACTTTTCAAATCTAGAAAAAGTATCTTTTAGTTGTTCATAAGCTAAAACACTAGAATCTATGCTCTCGGTATTTAATACTGTAGTCTCTATTTGCTCTAAATAATTATTTAAATCTTTAGAATAAAATTTTATATTTTCAAAAGATTTATTGCTCTTAGCCGATAGATTATCCAGCTTTGAACTAATATAAGAAACAATAGTTGAAGAATACTTAACCTCTAAAGTAGGCTCAAGACTAAAAGGGTCACTTTTTGATTTTTGATAATCGACAATTCTGTTAAAATCATTAATTAATGAAAAAACAAAAGTGTTACATAAATAAAGCACAATAACAAAAGATGATAATAAAAATATAAAAAATACAATCCAATTTGACTTAAACACAATGGGAATGGAATTAACATTAAAAATCAATCCTTGAATCAAAAAATCATCTGTTTTTACAAAGTTTAAAGAATAAAAATCGCTTGCATAATTAAAGGTGCGACGAGTGACAGAAGAATCTTTTTTAGTATAAGATATAACTTTGCTCAAAACATTATCACTATAAGCTGCAGAAAAAGACTTAGAATTAAGATTATTAAAGTTTAAAAAAATGGGCATATAATTTCTGTCAAGCATAAAAAAATTATAATCTTTGCTGCTTAATTTAAGAGAAGAAAACAACTGATTTTCAATAATATCTAATGGCTCATCAAAGCATACTAAAATTCCTATCACCCCCAAAGTTGCAACAGAATCCCTAACAGGAAAACTTACTACAGAATAAATTTTCCCATCTATTCTCATGTACCTTGAATAATATTTAGAATTTTTCTCTACAGGCACAGAATAAATAGGATCTAACCTAATATCTTTTAAGCCTAAAGATGAAAAATTTGAATTTGATATTAAAACATTCTTCCCTATAGGAATAAAAAATATACCTTCGAGTGAATTTTCTGCAACAGGAATAGTTTTAAAGATTTTATCTATAGAGCTAAATTCTCTTGATCTTAAAAACAAATCGCTATTTTCATCTAAACTGTCTCCAAATTTTAAACTTGAAGACAAAAGAAAACTCTTTGAAGAATTCACCAATATCCCAAACCTATAGCTATCTTTTACAAGCTCCTCAAGAAACCTAGAAGATTCTAAATACTTAGCCTTAATAACAGCAGAAACACTATTTAAAAACAACTTGGCATCAAGGTCAAAGCGATCTAAATATTCATTTTTATGGTTAATATAAGCATAGCCTATGAATAAAAAATTGAACAAAATAAATACAAATAAAACTAAATAAAGAAATCGTTTAGTATTTTTCAAATTAACATCAATTAAATTCTCATCGGTCATAAAAGCTCTCCAAACATAACATTAACATGATCAAAACCTTAAAACAAAACTTTCACCTTCCAAAAATCAAATATAAATAATTACTAATAACAATTGGCAAATAAGATCTTTCTTTCTAAATATTAAAAAAGATTAAATCCCTCAAATATTTGCAAATAATTATTTTATTATTTAGCTACATGCATATATAATTATATAATAAAACATATAGAATACTAAAAATTTAATATTTTAAAATTTTATGAAAAATCAAAATTTTGAGGGGACTTAGTGAAAAAAAAGAAACTTAACTCCAGCCTTTTTTATAAATTCAACTTTATAATTCTGGCATACACAATAATCATTATTGCAACAACCTTTTTACTACTAGACCAGGGTTATAAAAAAATCATAACAAAAGAACTTCAAGACTTTACAAAATTCATCAACCAAGCAATGATTAAAAGTTTTTCTGATGAATCTAGAGAAATAATAAAAGCTTTAAGCATATTAACGGCTAGATATGATTACCAGTCTGCAATTCTAAATAACAAAAGCGAAGAACACTTAGTATCTGACAAAATTTTAATTACACTCCCCTCCTTTATTAAAATAATAGAGTACACAAACAAAGATGGATACATAATCGCATCAAGCGAAAAAAAAAGAACCGGCCAATATATAAGCTTAAAAGAATTGCTATTAGGCAAAGCTTTAACTACATTTCAAATTTCAATTCTTCACAACAGTTTAGCAAAAATAAATAACAATTTTTATATTCCAATAGCATATAAAATAACAGATTCAAAAAAATCTAATGTTGGGTATATTATTTTATATGCTGACATTTCAGAAAAAATTGCTGAGCTAAAAGAATATCTTTTACTTCTTTTAGAAAACTCGTTGCTAGAACAAAATGCAAGCAGTCAAAACTCATCAAAATACTTTAATGTATACATAATAAACAGCAGTGGTGATGCATTTGGAGGAAAAGATGAAATTCTAAAGAACATAAAGCACATATTTGGCTTTAACCCAAAAACATTAACGCAAATATTAAACGCACTGTCTCAAGGAAAAGCAAATTACAATACAAGCAATTCAAATGAAATAATCTCCTTAGCAAGGATCACAACATCCCATTGGTACTTGGGAATAAAAATAGATTATAATAATATATTTTCAAAAGAATTTAAAAATATGAGATTAGTTTCACTCTCGATTATATTTATTTTGGTAATAATTTTTATATTAATAATGATATCAACCATAAAAACTTTAATAATATCAAAAATAGACAAACTCAATGTTGTCATTCCAAAAGTTAAAAACGGCGACCTAACATTTAAAGTTGAATCAAAAGGCAAAGATTCAATAAGCTCTACCATAAATCTTTTTGGTCATTTTATTGAAAATCTAAAAAATGTAATTAATTCACTACAAGAACGAGTAAAGCTATTAAAAGAAAATGGAGATCATTTATTTAGTGAAATAAATAAAACACACAATACTATAAAAAATTCAAATCAATACATAGAAAAAACCCAAGAAGAAGTAGAAAAACAGGTAGAATTCATTTCTAATACAACAAATGTAATTGAAAGTCTTTCAAAAAATATTTCATCTCTTGACAACTCAATTGAAACTCAAGCTGCAAGTGTTGAACAATCCTCATCAGCTATCGAAGAAATGATAGGGGGAATACAATCAATAACAGAAATAACTCAAAAAGCTGCAAAAAGCACCGAAGAATTAAAAAGATTCTCTGATGATGGGCGAAAAAAACAAGAAGAAGTTATTACTCAAATCAAAGAAATTTTCAAAAACTCAACAAGATTACAAGAAGCAAACTCTTTAATTTCATCTATAGCTAGCCAAACTAACCTGCTCTCAATGAACGCTGCAATTGAAGCATCTCATGCTGGTGAAGCCGGAAAAGGATTTGCCATTGTTGCAGAAGAAATAAAAGACCTCGCAGAACAAGTAACATCACAATCAGAATCTGTTGCCTCATCAATTAACGAAATAATGGATTCAATAACCAAAACTGTGAACACTTCTGAATTAACAAATAAGGCCTTCAACCAGATATTTGACTCAATCAATCTGGTTGTTCAAGTAATAGAAGAAATAAATCACACAATGCAAGAGCAATCAATAGGTAGCCAAGAAATTTTAAAAGCTTTAAATACAATGCGGGAAATAACATATGAAGTAAAAATTGGCTCAAATGATATGTTTAGGGGAAACAAAGAAATCATTAGCACTGTTAAGCTCTTAGGAGAAATTAATATTACAGTCTCAAATTCAATGAAAGGCTTAAAAGAAGAAATTAATAAACTAGTAGAAGCAATTGAGCGCATTAAGGTTTTAGGAACTACAAACTCAAGCCATATTTCTGGAATTAGCGAAAGTATAAATCAATTTAAAACAAAATAAAATAGGCCAAAAAGGATTAATATGCAAAAAAAGACATTTTATAACACTGAAAAATATCTTAAAAGTCATTTAATGCTATTTCCTATTTTTGCTTATACAAAAAACTTTTTAGATGCTAGCATTGTATCTATTTGGATTTCACTGTGCATTATACTTCCAGCCTTAATAATCAATCAAATAGAACTAAAAAAACATAAAAGCCATATATTGGAAATATATTTACTAATAATAGGAATTTTTACTGGTCTAACTTACTTATTTATGTTTTATTTAACACCAACATTATACAAAGAATTTAAATTTTCAATACCCATTTTAATAGCCATAATAATATCATTTCATAAAAACGAGCCTTTTAAAATCCTGAAAAATCCATTAATGATAATTAAATACTCTAAAGCCCCACTTTTAATTTTTATTGTTCTAAGCTCAACAATTTCACTTATTAGAGAAATACTAAACACAGGAAATTTAAAACTTTTTAACAAAGAGATTCCTATAATAAAAGAGCTTATAAATGTAAAAATGTCGGCCCACAGCTCAAACATTTTTATTGTAGCATCTTTAGTTTTGCTATTAATAAATATAATAAAAAATGTTAAAGAGAAAAAATAACTAAAAGAGTTAAAGAAAAAATGAATAAAAGTGTTAAAGAGGACAAAAATGAATAAAAATATTAAAAAAAAAATTAAAGACGAAATTAGTATTATAGTTGCGAATCTAGCATTGTCAAAAAACATAAAACTAGACAAAATCAACATAAATATTCAAAAACCGCCCAAAAGCGATCTGGGAGATGTTTCCATATTAATATTTGAACTTAGCAAAACTTTAAAACTTCCTATTGAAACTATTTCTGAAGAAATAATAAAAGCTCTTAAAGCTAAATACGAAATTAAAGCTATGGGGCCTTACTTAAACATTAAAATTCCTAGAAAAGAATATATAAAGAATACAATAGAAATGATAAATGAGCAAAAAAATGCTTATGGAACAAGTAAATATCTAGAAAATAAAAAAATAATATTAGAATTTTCATCGCCAAATACAAACAAACCACTGCATGTGGGGCACCTTAGAAATGACGTAATAGGAGAAAGTCTCTCAAGAATATTAAAAGCTGTAGGTGCAAACATTACAAAAATAAACTTAATAAACGACCGAGGAGTTCATATCTGTAAGTCAATGCTTGCATACAAAAAATTTGGAGATGGCATTACTCCTGAAAAAGTTTTTAAAAAAGGAGACCATTTAATTGGCGATTTTTATGTTAAATACAATAAATACTCGCAAGAAAATGAAAACGCTGAAAAAGAAATACAAGATCTACTTTTAAAGTGGGAACAAAAAGATGCAAACACAATTGAACTTTGGAAAAAGCTAAATAAATGGGCAATTGAGGGGATAAAAGAAACATACAAAATTACAAACACCTCATTTGACAAAATTTACCTTGAAAGTGAAATTTTTGAAATTGGGAAAAATATGGTTTTAGAAGGGCTTGAAAAAGGATTTTGCTACAAACGAGAAGATGGAGCAATATGCATTGATCTGCCCACAGACTCAGGTGAAAAAGCAGATACCGAAGTAAAACAAAAAGTACTCATAAGATCAAACGGAACATCCATCTATCTTACCCAAGATTTAGGAAATATAGCAGTTAGAACAAAAGAATTTAATTTTGAGGAAATGATTTATGTAGTTGGAAGTGAACAAATTCAGCACTTCAAAAGTTTGTTTTTTGTAGCAGAAAAATTGGGACTTTCCAAAAATAAAAAACTTATTCATTTGTCACACGGAATGGTCAATCTTATTGATGGAAAAATGAAATCAAGAGAAGGCAATGTAATTGACGCAGATCATTTAATCTCAGACCTAATAGAATCAATAATCCCCGAAGTTGAGCAAAAAATTGAAAATAAAGAGAATGCCAAAAAAAATGCTTTAAATATTGCACTAGGAGCAATTCACTACTATCTACTAAAATCAGCTATACATAAAGATATTGTATTTAACAAAAAAGAAAGTTTATCTTTTACGGGAAATTCTGGACCATATATACAATACGTTGGAGCAAGAATTAATAGCATTCTTGCAAAACATAGTGCACTTTCTATACCTATAACGGAAAAAATTAATTTTGAACTTCTTGAACATGAAAAAGAATGGAAAATTATTAAAATTATATCAGAATTAGAAGAAACCATAATCAAAGCAGCAAAAGATTTAAACCCTTCAATACTTACCAGCTATTCATATTCACTTGCAAAGCATTTTAGTGCATACTATCAAGAAGTTAAAGTAATAGACATAAACAATATTGATTTAACAGCCGCAAGAATCGAATTTTTAAAAGCTATATTACAAACAATAAAAAATTGCATGTGCATACTCAATATTCCTTATATGTTAAAAATGTAGACAAGAAAATTGTATTATTTTCTTGTCTAATATCCATTTAAATCTAAGTCACTTCTACTAAAAATTGATCTTATTTTATCTTCATACTTTTTGGATATATAATATCTTTTTAACTTAAGAGTATTAGTAAGCTCTTCCCCAATTGAAAAAGAATCCTTAAGTAAAACAAAGCCTACTATTTTTTCAAAATTTTTAAAACCTAATTTAGTATTAATAGTATCTGAGATATGCTTAGAATAAAGTTTATTAACATCCTCATTGGCTAACAAATCATCCCTAGAAGAAAAAGACATTCCGCTAGAATTTGCCCACTTTTCAAGATTATCAAAATTAGGCACAATAACAGCTCCTAAAAATTTCTGATCTTGACCAACAATCATAATATTTTCAATAAATAAAGATTTGCCCAAAACTCTTTCAAGAGGCTCAGGTTCAATATTTTCTCCTCCTCTGAGAACAATTGTATCTTTGCTTCTACCAACAATTGCAATTTCATTGTTAATTGTCAATCTAACTAAGTCTCCCGTGTTAAACCAACCATCTTCTGTTAAAACTTCACTTGTCTTGGCCTTGTCCTTAAAGTAACCGCTCATTATTTGTGGCGATTTTATCCAAAGTTCACCTTTTTCTCCATAGGGCAAAACATTCCCATCAATTCCAACCACTTTGTATTCAACATCTGGCAAAATAGGCCCTACAGTTCTTGCTACCGGACTATTAAGACGCCTAACACTCAAAATAGGACCCGTTTCAGTTAGCCCATAACCTTCAAGAACTTTGATTCCTACAGCCTTGAAAAAATAATCAACATAATCAACCAACGCCCCACCACCAGAAACTCCAAATTCAAAATTTTGCCCAAGGGCATTTCTTATTTTTTTAAACACCAAAATATTACCTAATAATTTAACAGGTAAAATTAAAATAATCCCAACAAATAAAAATAGTTTTGAAAAAAGTGAAATAAAAAAATTAGGTTTTTTATAAACAGGCGAAAGGCCTAAAAATTTTTCCTTAAGCTTTGCATAAACGATTCCAACTTTTAAAAACACACCAAACACAAGTTTCTTAATCAAAGATTCTGACGCCTTTTTAATAATACCTATTCTTATACCTTCCCAAATTCTAGGTACAGAAATAATCATTTGAGGATTTAAAAGTGAAAAATCTTTTAACAAAACAGGACCTATGGGCTTTGAATATGCTATTCCTATACCTTTTAAAGCAACTATATATTCACAAGCCCTCTCAAAAGAATGCCAAAGGGGCAAAATAGAAATCATTATCTTACCGGGTTTAAGCGTTGGAAGATAATCATAAAGCCTGTCTAATTGAAAAATAAAAGATTCGTGTCTCAGCATTACTCCCTTTGGCATACCAGTTGTTCCAGACGTATATATTATAGTTGCGATGTCTTTTGAAGAACCTTTTTCAATCTCCATATCAAATGATTTTGGATTGGCTCTTAAATACTCAGCTCCAAGTTCTAACAATTTTTTATAAGAAAATATAGTAATATTCCCCATTTTTTCTTCATAAGATTTATCATCATCAATAACAATAATACACTTTACTAACCTAAGATCATGTTTTTTGGATAAAACTTTTTGAAGCTGTTTATTGTTTTCAACAAAAATAAAAGTAGATTCTGAATGGTTAATAATATAAGCTAATTCATCCTCAGAAGAATCATTTCCCCTAGGAACATCAACACAGCCCAATCCCAAAGTGGCAACATCGATTATTATCCACTCCCTTCTAGAATCAGAAATAATTACAACCCTTTCTCCTCTTTTAATGCCATAATGCAAAAGCCCAGAAGCCACTCTTTTTACTTCATTCCAAAAATCAGAATATATTTGTTTTTTAAAACTTTTAGACTCCCCCTCTTTATATAAAAAAATATCAAGCTCACTATAAAGAGTCACTACCTCTTTAAAACGCTTGGGCACAGTATCTCTCATAAATCCCCCTCAAATCAATTTAAAATTATTAATTTAAAAAAAGCAACAGACTACTAACAATAATATTATAAAAACTATGCATAAAAATCATATAATATACATTTTTATACCTTAAATAGATAAAAGCAAAAAACACCCCTAATATAAATGTAATCAAAAATCCTAAAATTCCATAATATAAATGCCCGTAAGCAAAAAAAATGCTGCTGAGAATAACAGTAATTACAGCAGGAAATCCCATTTTCCTAAACTTGGTAATAACAAAAGCCCTGTAAAACAACTCTTCAAAAGCCCCTGTAAAAAAAGAGGTAAAAGTCATTAAAAACAATGCTTTTTTACTACTAATTTTCCAATTAAATCCAGCATTGTTTTGAAAATAATGCGTAAATACCGATTCTGGCAATAGATATTCTAGTAAAAAAGCTATTAAAAAAATGAATATCATTACAACCAACATTGTTTTAATAAAAATTAAAACAGATTCCCAAATAAAAATAAATTTAAATTTAGGAATAAAAAACTCTAATCTAAAATCATCAGAAGAACTGGTAAGTTTAGAAAAATAGATTATAAAAACAATTAAAAAAGATCTTGAAATCCAAAAATAAAAATGATTCTCATCAATATTCCAAAATTCTGAATTAACATTTCCAAAAGGAGATGCAAGATAAATAACAACGTAGACCAAAAAAAGATCAAGCAGAGCTAGCTTGAATGAATACTTATTTTTTAACAATTGCATAAAGCATTGTAATTAAATAAATATTAATTGTCAATGAAAGATTATTGATTAATTAATCAAAACAATTTAAAATTTAAAATATAATTATTAATAAATAAAAAATGTGAATATTATAAATGATTTTAATAGTTTTCTTAATTTTTCTTAATTTTTCAATTCAATACTATTTAAAACTTAATTTGATTTATTTTAACGTAATACTGGCATTATTTTTTATAATAAAAAATAACAAACACTTGGCACTTAGTTTTGTTTTTTGCACAATAATGCTATTAGGCTTTCAAACTAGATTAAATCTTAAAACATTAAAAAAATATTTACCAAATAACAAACATTAAAAATTTTAAAAAAAATCAAAAACCATTATTGAAACAATTGACAACAAAACAAATTCACATAAATTCAACTTCAAAAATATTGAAAATATTTACAAAATCGGAGATACAGTTGAAATTGAAAACCAAAAAATAAAATTTATTAAAAAACCCTTTTTTGCCAAGCTCAGAGAGAAATATACAAACGCCTTAAATAATATTTTTTGCCGCATTAAATCCTAGTTATTCTCATTTTTCAAAAACAACAATTTTGAATATTAAATCAGAAATAACAAAATATGAAAAAACATTATTTCAAAATGTGGGAATTGCGCACATTTTAGTAGTCTCTGGACTACATTTTTATTTGATAAGTTTAATAAGCTACTATTTGCTTTTAATAGTCACAAATGAAAAATTAAAATACTTAATACTAAGCATAATTTTATTAAATTACTTAATATTAACTGGATTTACGCCTTCAACATTAAGAGCATTCCTAATGACAGAATCTCTTATAATATACAAGCTAATTTACGGCAAGATTAACTTAATAAGCTGCGTATCTATTAGTTTTATAATAAATGCGATTGTATCCCCCCAAAATCACTAAATTCAATAGAATTTCAGCTCTCTTATCTTGCAACAATAGGAATATCAGCATCAGTCCATCTAAAAAATAAATATGGTCTTAATAGGATAACATCATCAATGCTTACAACATTTTTTATTCAAATATTCACTTCACCGGTAATTTACGCTAACAATTTTGATCTAGCACCAATCTCAGTATTGTCAAACTTAATAATTATTCCATTAACATTAATTTTCTTAGCAATAACAATGTTAAGCTTAATAACTTACTTTTCAAGCTTGAATTTATTTTTTCTGTTTGACCTTGTAAATGTCTACATATTCTAAACAATAAAAATTACAGCAACGTTTTTTGGCAAATTTTTTATAGTCAAGCATCACCAAATACCTATATTTTTAATATTAAGCATTCTCCTTATAACCTATATTATTATAATAACGAAGCAAAAAAAATTTCAAAATAATTTTAAAATAACTGCAAATATAAAGAATAATATGCTACCATCTCTTTTATCTATGAACATTAACTATAATAGTATAGCTAGCATAAAACAAACATTAAAAGAAAAAAAAATAGCTCCAAGAAAATTGTGGGGACAAAACTATCTAATCAACGAAAACATAAGACAAAAAATAATAGAAAGCTTAGATATAAAAGAAAATGAAAAAATCTGGGAAATTGGTCCGGGACTTGGCGCAATGACTGATATTTTATTAAAAAAAACTAATTTTTTAACCACATTTGAAATTGATCCAAAATATTCAGAAATTTTAAATGAAAAATTTGGAAAATTCAAAAACTTTAAATTAATAAAAGGAGATTTTTTAAAAAAATACATAAACGAAAATAAAAACATTGATAAAATATTTTCAAATTTGCCATACAATATTGCATCAAAAGTAATATCTAAATTAATCGAAGAAAATTTTTTAAAAGAAATGGTGCTAACAGTACAAAAAGAATTGGCCGACAGAATAACTGCAAAAATACATAGCAAAAACTATTCTTCATTTACAGTCTTAGTGCAATCACATTTCACAGTAATTAAAATATTAGATATAGGAGAAAACAATTTTTACCCCGTACCCAAAGTTAAATCTACAACATTAAAACTAATTCCTAAAAAAAATAACATAAAAGACTTTAAAGAATTCAACAAATTAGTTAGAACTGTGTTCTCAAACAGAAGAAAGAAATTAAAAAACACTATTATTAATTTGATACCAAATAAAGCCACTCTGGGAAAAAATTTTTTAAAAGAATATTTAGACAAAAGGCCTGAAAATATCTCTGTTGAAGAATTTATACAAATTTCCAACACCCTAAATGATCATCATTAAAGCACTTGCAAATACAATTTCATCAACAGAGCAACCCCTTGAAAGATCACTAATAGGCTTGGAAAAGCCTTGTAAAAAGGGACCGTAAGCCTTGGCAAAAGCAAATCTTTCTACTAATTTATAACCAATATTCCCAGCATCCAAATTTGGAAATATTAAAACATTAGCAGAGCCTGCCACTAAAGATTCTCTACATTTTTTTTCTGCAACATTTTTTATTATCGCTGAATCAAGTTGAAGCTCTCCATCAATAAGTAAATCACTATCTTTATTCTTAACAATACTTAAAGCATTCTTTACTTTTTCAATTTCTTTAGCATTGGAAGACCCTTTTGTTGAAAAACTTAAAAGAGCAACCTTGGGATTTACATTTAAAATATCTTTAAAAGATTTAGCACTTTGCAATGCAATTTCTGCAAGTTCCAAAGAATTGGGATTGACTATTACACAACAATCTGCAAAAAATAAAATTCCATTGTACCCAAAACAAAAATCAGCATTACGAGCAATATTTAAAGTATCCATAATCATAAAAGATGATACAATCTTAACGCCATCTAGCTTAGGAATTATCCTTAAAGCATTAGACAAAACCTTAGCAGAAGTTGTAACAGCTCCACAAACACAAGACTTGGCACAACCAAATCTTACCATAAGCATGGCAAAAGTAATTTCATCTAAAACTTGGGTCTTTAAACTTTGCTTAGCAACTCCTTTTAGCTTTAGCAAACTCCAATATTCATCTAAATACATTTCAATGTCTGGGAAAGAATTAGGATCAACAACTTCTATTCTTTCTAAAACATCATTACAATTACAAAATTCTTTCAAAGAATTAATAACAGCATCTTTTTTCCCTACCAAAATAATCGAATCTGCAAGATTTTTTTGTAAAACAACAACAGCTGCCTTCAAAACTCTAGAATCACTACTTTCAGGGAAAACTATCTTGGCCTTAAGTTTATTCTCTTTTACAAATATTTTTGCTTTATTAAAAATATAATCTTTTAAACAAAACACTCTATAAAAATATTACAATATAAACCAACAAATAAACTTAAGAATGCATAAAAAAAGGCAGTTTTAAACAAAAAATCTTTCTTCATGCATAACAATTATAAAAATTTAATATTTCTTAAAGCATTCTTAAAATTTCTTGTACAACTTTAGCTGAATTAAAAGCAGCTAATTTAGAAAATTTACTGTATTCAACTTCATTTCCTTCTTTATTTACAATGTCAGATATGGACCTAATGACTATAAAAGGTACATTAAAAACATGAGAAACATGCGCTATTGCTGCGCCTTCCATCTCAACAGCTACTACATCCTTAAAGTTTCCTATAATTTTGTTAATATAAGCTGGATCAATAAACTGATCTCCTGAGACTATTAATCCTGAATATGCATTAGAACCCTCAACTTTTAATTTAACAGCTTCTATTGCTTTATTAACCAAACTCTTATTAGCACTAAATTTTTGAGGCAATCCTGTAAGCTGTCCCACCTTGTAGCCAAATTTAGTCAAATCAATATCATGATATGCAACCTCTGAAGACACTACTACATCTCCCACTTTAATATCTTTGTATTTACTACTAACAACACCACCAGCAACTCCAGAATTAATTACATGACTTATATTGTATTTTGACAAAACATAGCTAGTCCACATACCCGCATTAACCTTGCCAATCCCACAAACAATAGCCATAACATTGCGATTAGACAACTTCCCCTTTAAAATCTTTTTATTAAGACCATATTCTTTAAGTATTATTTCTTCCTTATTTGACATAAGCTTATTTATCTGCTCAAATTCAGAATCCATGGCAGTTATTATTAAAACATTGACGTTTTTGGAAAAAGCAACATATCCATTTGAAAAAACTAATAAAAAAAGAAAAAATTTAATTAAACAATTGTTCATATGTACTAATACTCCTTATCTTAAAAATATTTATACCATTTTTTACAGAAAAAAATAAAAACTGAATTGCCTTTGAAAGAATTTTTGTAAAAGGTATTGAAAAAAACTATCCTATCCGTATTACAATATTAATAGCTTAAAAAAAGGGAAAACTGAATGAAAAAAATGAATCTGATTACAGCTGCTTTACCCTATGTTAACAACATCCCTCATCTTGGGAATTTGGTGCAAGTGCTATCAGCTGATGCTTTTGCAAGGTATTCGAAAATGGCGGGAATTGAAACTCTTTACATCTGCGGAACAGATGAATATGGAACAGCCACAGAGACTAAGGCATTAATTGAAAAGACTACCCCTTTAGAACTTTGCAACAAATATTATGAAATACATAAATCAATTTATAAATGGTTCAATATCGAATTTGACATATTTGGCCGCACAACTAACAAGCACCATAAAGACGTTGTACAAAATTTTTTCCTAAAATTAGAAAAAAATGGTTATATAAAAGAGCGAGAAACTGAACAGTTTTTTTGCAATACAGATTCAATGTTCTTAGCTGACAGATACGTCATAGGAGAATGCCCGAAGTGCAAAAGCATAGCTAAAGGAGATCAATGCGACAACTGTTCCAAACTCTTAAGTCCAATAGACCTAATAAACCCAAAATGCATAATTTGTAAAAACAAACCTATTTTGAAAAAAACCAATCATCTTTATATAGATCTTCCCAAAATAAAGAAAAAACTAGAAAAATGGATAAAAAATTCAGATATTAGTAAAAATTGGAATACCAATGCCCTTAAAATGACTAAAGCTTTTTTAAGAGACGGTCTTAAAGAAAGAGCAATTACAAGAGATCTAAAATGGGGAATTCCTGTGCCCAAAAAAGGCTATGAAAATAAAGTGTTTTATGTTTGGTTTGATGCCCCAATAGGATACATTTCAATTACCAAAAACATTGTTAAAAATTGGAAATCTTGGTGGAAAAACAATAAACAGGTAAATCTTGTACAATTTATTGGAAAGGATAATATATTGTTTCACACAATTATATTCCCTTGCATAGAAATTGGAAGTAAAGAAAATTGGACAATATTAAATCAGCTCTCATCAAGCGAATACTTAAATTACGAAAACCTTAAATTTTCAAAATCAGAAGGAACAGGAATTTTTGGAAACGATGCTATTACCACAGGAATCCCTTCTGATATTTGGCGATTTTACATCTATTATAACAGGCCTGAAAAATCTGATTTTCAATTTATGTGGCAAGATCTTATGGAAAGAGTAAATACAGAGCTTATTGATAATTTTTCAAACCTTGTCAACAGAGTATTAACATTTCAAAAAAAATTCTTTGGGGATGAAATAGAAATAATAGAACTCGAAAATAAATTTTGGAAAAAAATAATACCAAAATATAATAAGATACTAAATCTTTTTAAAAAAACAGAATTAAAATCTGCACTCAAAGAAATACTTAAAATTTCATCTCTTGGGAACAAGATATTTCAAGATAGCGAGCCGTGGAAAAGAAAAGACAGTTCTCCACAAGAAACAAAAGCACTAATAGTAAACTTAATATATCTAATCAGAGACTTATCTATTTTAATGATGCCATTCATTCCCGAAACAAGCAAAAAAATACAACAATTCTTTGGCAACAGTTATCAATTTTCGACCAAAATTCTTGGAACTAAATCGGGAATCAAAAAAATTGAATTCACAGAAATACTATTTAATAAACTAGAACAAAAAAAAATCAATAATTTAAAGCTAAAATATTCAGGAGAGAACAATATGGAAGAACAAGAACAACCAGAAAACTTATTCAGAGAAAAAGTACTCTTAAAAGTTGTTAAAATAAAGAAAATAGAAAAAAATCCCGAAGCTAAAAACTTATTCATATTAAAACTAGATGACGGAACTAATCAGGACAAACAAATAGTAAGCAGCCTTGAGGGGTATTATACAGAAGAAGAGCTTTTGGGGAAACATATAATAATAGTAGATAATTTAAAACCTGCAAAGTTTAGAGGAATAAAATCTGAAGGAATGTTAATAGCTGCTGAGGACAAAAATAAAAATTTTAAAATTATAATTGTAGAAGATTCAATACAAAATCCTATTGCTGGAGAGAGAATAATACTTGAAAATGATCAAAATAAAGATCTTGTCTGTCCCCCTAAAATTGACATAAATAAATTTGCAAAAGCTAATATAGCAGCAGAAAACGGAGAGCTTAAAATAAACGGAATAAACTTAATATTAGAACACTCTAAGAACAAAATATTGTCTAAAGATATCCCAAATGGAATAGTTTGCTAAGAGCCGTTAATGACTATTGAAAAAATACAAATAAAAAAAATGGAAGAAAATTATCTTCAAAGCGAACTGTGGTCATTAATAAAAACAACAAAAAACAGCAATTGGAAAGCCTTAGCATTTAAAAGCGATGTTCTTGGCAAAATTGTTGTAATGCAAAGAAGGCTGTTTAAAAATTTTTACTTAGCATACATTCCACACCCAGAATTCTCAAACAAAACTCTTGATAGCATTAATATTGACAAAATAAGCAATAATATTAAAGAATTTAGCATAAAAATAAAACCCTACTTGCATAAAAATACAATTTTTTTAAGATTTGATTTAATGTACTACTACCAAAGAACACTGAATGATAAATACTCTCCATTAAAAATTAAAATACAATATCTAAAAAAATCATTTGATGACATACAGCCCGCAAACACAACAATATTAAACTTAAATAATTCTCTTGAGAACATTTTGCTTAGCATGAAAAAAAAAACAAGATATAACATAAAGCTCAGCACAAAAAAAAATCTAAATATAATAATAGATGATAAATTTAAACATTTAAGTGAATTTTACAAGCTATATAAAGAAACTAGCAAAAGAGATAAATTTACTATTCACTCAAAAGAATACATACAAAACCTAATTCAAATATTCAAACAAGACAAAAATGCTAAAATAAAATTAATAATTGCATTTTACAATAAAATAATCATTTCTGGCATAATAGTGGGAATTTACAAGGAAAAAGCAGTTTATCTTTATGGAGCTTCCAGCACAGAATATAGAAATTTAATGCCTAATTACGCAGTGCAATTTAAAGCAATAGAAATGTTAAAAAAATTAGAAATAAAAGAATACGACTTATTAGGAATCCCCCCAATTGCAAATAAAAAACACCCCTTATCTGGTCTTTTTGGTTTTAAAACGGGATTTGGAGGAAATATTATTCACAGGATTGGTTGTTATGATTTTACTTACAAAAATTTTATTTATAAGATCTATGCAAATATCGAAAAACTTAGATACTTCTATTACAAAGTAATAAGGAAAAAAATTTAACCAAGCGTATTAACTAAATTTTTAAATTGCAAACCTCTATCAAACTCATTATTAAAAAACTCAAAAGAAGCGCTGGCAGGAGAAAATAACACAATATCCCCCGGACTTGAAATCTTGAAAGCATAACTTACTGCATCTCTTAAAGACTCAAATAGAAAATATTGTATGCTACTTTTTTCTAAAATCTTAATAATTTTTACAGTTGCACTACCTCTTATCAAGATCCAAGTTTTTACAATATCTGTAATCTTGTTAAAACTTAAAAAATTAAGCTCTTTATCAGTTCCCCCAACAATTAAGTTAATACAATTGTCTTTTGTTTTCAAACTTTTAACAGATAAAACCGTAGACTCAGGAATAGTTGAAGCTGTATCATTATAAAACATTACATTTTGAACTGATTTAACAAACTCTAATCTATGCTCAATGCCTTTAAAATTATTTAAAATCTGAACCGTGTGATTAAGGCCTATGTTTAAATAATGCGAAACAAAAAAAGTAATAAACTTGGGGATCATAAAAAAAGCTTGTGAATCAGAAAACCTTCCAATCAAGTTGTCGTTAAAATATACTTTGCCTTCATTACAATAAAAAATATTTTGATCAAAATCACGAGGATTAAATTCGGAAAATAAAATAACTTGGGCTTTTGATTTAAATTTTGAAAAATATTTGTAATAAGCCTGATCCTGAACAATCACAATTCCTGAAGTTTGATTTACAAAAACTTTTGACTTATCGCTAATATAGTCGTCAAAATTTAAATAATAATTTTGATGATCGTTGTAAACATTTGTAATAATACTAATAATAGGATTAAAATTCTCTAAAGATTGCAGCTGCCAAGAAGAAAGCTCTAAAATCAAAGGAGATTTACCATCAAGTTGATCAAAAAAACTTAAAGGAGATACACCAATATTACCCCCAAGCTTTGCCCCCGGATATTTTTCTTTCAAAACTTGATATAAAAGAGAAACAAGAGTCGATTTGCCCTTAGTTCCTGTTACTGCAATTATAGGATTCTTGTTAAACATTAAAAATAAGCTAATATCTGTTTCAACTCGTTTTGCGAACTTTAAATATTTATTATTGGGTTTCACACTGGGATTTTTTACAACAATGTCAGCTTTTTTAAAATCGTTTATATCGTGTTTACCTAAAACATACCTAATTTGATCATCAAAATCTCTTAAAGCATTAATACTTAAGGCTAATTCTGTTTCACTTTTAAGATCAGTAATTACCAATTTGGCTCCGTGCTTTAATAAAAATCTAGAAAGAGCTACTCCTCCGCCATTAAGTCCCAAACCCATGATTAAAAAATTTAAATTTTTAATTTCGTCTAAAAGCACAATAAAATTATATCAAACCTGCTAAACTGTTTAAACGGATTTAATCCACCT